>JBFMHB010000016.1:46187-47415 GCA_040752915.1 Acidobacteriota bacterium | reverse complement strand
TCCGAACCCGACACCGCCACCTCCGACTTTTTCCTGTGCGTGGGGGACCAGCCCGAACTGGACTTCGGGGGCCGGAGAAACCCCGACGGCCAGGGCTTCGCCGCCTTCGGCCGGGTGATCTCCGGAATGGAGACCGTGCGCCGCATCCAGGCGCGCCCCGCCCGGGGCCAGGTCCTCGATCCGCCCGTCCGCATTCTCACCGCGCGGCGGCTTTGATCCTCCGCCTCTTACCGGTACGGCTTCTCCGCGCCGGGCGGGCGGCGCCCCCTCAGCCCCCGGCGGCCGTCTCCCTCTTGAGGTAGGCCTTCTGGAGGGCCTTGCCCAGGGCGGGAAGCCGGTCGTAGAGCCGCTTGGAGGGCCGGGGCCGGGTCCGGGTCAGGGCGTAGGCCGTGAGGAGGGGAAGGGCGATGGTGCTGTCCGTGTAGACCACGACCGTATCCGGCAGTTGGCTGGGATCCACCTTCCCCCAGGAGACGGCCTCCGAGGGCGTGGCCCCCGAGAGCCCTCCCGTGTCCGGGCGGGCGTCCGTGATCTGGAGGAAGTAGTCGTGGCCCTTCTCGGGGAGCCCCAGGACTTCCTGGATCTGCGGTTCGGTCTGCAGCATGAAGTTCTTGGGCGACCCGCCCCCCGCGATGAGGACGGCGGACTTCTTCCCCCGCCGCTTGGCGTCCCACACGATGGCCGCGGTGAGGTTCACGTCCGCGCTCACGTCGAAGGCGAAGCGGCTCCCCTTCAGGGCCATGGCGGCCACGTTCATGCCGATGGACGAATCACCGGGGGAGGAGGTGAAGACCGGCACCCCTTCGGCGAAGGCCGTCGAGAGGACCGACGGGGTGCGCAGGCGGAGGGCTCGCTCCCGCTCGTGGAGGTAGGCGCCGATGCGGTAGTGGAACTCCGCGGTGCTCATGGGCCGCTGGAATTCCTCGTTCTCGAGGACCTTGCGGAAAAAGGCGTCGGTCCTCAGCAGGACCGAGTAGTCGAAGAGGATGTCGTAGATGCGGACCACGCCTTCGCGCCTGAGCCGGGTGTCGTCCAGAAAGGGGCTTCCCCGGTGGAGGGACAGGTCCAGCGCAAAGTGGGCGTCGTGGTAGAGGTTGGCGCCGGTGGAAACGATCCAGTCCACGAACCCCGCCCGCAGGAGAGGGACGATGCACGACCGCCCGATCCCCGCCGGAGTGAGGGCGCCGGTGAGGCTCAGGCCCACCGTCACGTCGCGCTTCAGCATCTT
>JBFMHB010000016.1:29429-46087 GCA_040752915.1 Acidobacteriota bacterium | reverse complement strand
CGGTGGAAACGATCCAGTCCACGAACCCCGCCCGCAGGAGAGGGACGATGCACGACCGCCCGATCCCCGCCGGAGTGAGGGCGCCGGTGAGGCTCAGGCCCACCGTCACGTCGCGCTTC
The DNA here is from genome assembly GCA_040752915.1 of Acidobacteriota bacterium. Taxonomy (NCBI): domain Bacteria; kingdom Pseudomonadati; phylum Acidobacteriota; species Acidobacteriota bacterium. The sequence goes on along the minus strand of JBFMHB010000016.1, from coordinate 45,968 downwards.
AGCATCTTCCGGCTGAACAGCTGGCAGGCGTCGTGGAGACGTCCGGCGTTGTAGGCCAGGAAGGCCCCGTCCACCAAACGGGCCACCTCCGTCTTCGGGGCGATGGGCTGGGGTTCGATGCGTGGTCCTTGGAGAAAGCGCGAGGTCTTGGCCATGATCGTCCTCCGGTCAAAGGGGGAGTATAGGACAAATCGGGGGGGGAGGCGCGGCGCCCGGTTTCGGTTTCGGCGCGGTCAACCCCCTCGCCCCCTCCCGAGTTCCTTCAAAGGACAAGGGGACTGGGGGACAAAGAGGGACGTCGCCCATCCTCCCCTACTCCCCTACTCACCTACTCACCTACTCCCCTACTAACCCAGTGTCCCCTCGGGCCTTTCCCCCGCCGCCGTTCCCCGCTATAATCGCCCGACAAGGAGGTGCCGATGGTCCTCACCCTCGCCGCCGCAACCCTGAGCGAGATGCTCGCCCACTCCGGATTCGTGGCCAAAAGCGTGCTCCTCATCCTTCTCGTCTTCTCCCTCATCTCCTGGACCATCATGATCGACCGCTTTTACAACTACCGAAAGCTCAAGAAGCGCTCCCAGGACTTCTACGAGGTCTTGCGCGCCTCCCAGAGGGTCACGGACATGCTCGTGGCGGCCAAGGCCTCGAAGGACTCGCCCCTCCGGGAGATGTTCATGGAGACCTACCGGGAGCTCCACGACCAGGTGAAGGACCAGATGGGGGCCGCAGGCGGCGCCTCCACGGGCGTATCCCCCGATTTGCGCCCCCAGATCCGCCACACGGAGAATCTCGAACGGACCCTCACACGCGTCATGCGGGACCAGACCATCCTCCTCGAATCCGGCCTGGCTTTCCTCGCCACCACGGCCACCGCCACGCCCTTCGTGGGCCTCTTCGGCACCGTCTGGGGCATCATGGAGGCCTTCCGCGCCATCGGGATCTCGGGCAGCGCCACCCTGGCCTCCGTGGCCCCCGGAATCTCCGAGGCCCTCATCACCACGGCCGCGGGCCTCTTCGCCGCCATCCCCGCCGTCATCGGATACAACCTTTTGGGCAGGAAGGTGAAGACCTTCCACGCCTACATGGAGCAGTACGGTCTCGACCTCATCAATTTCCTCACGAACCGTTTCGCCTGATCAGGCCCGTCTCCGGGACGGTCTGGAGGCCCTGGCGAAGGACCTTCGCGCCGGCGCGCTGAGGGCCGATCCTGTCCGCTTCCCGCGCCGGTACGTCGCACGGGAGGACCGCGAGGCGGCGGCCCTCGTGTCCTCCCTCTTCGCGTACGGGAACGTGAGGGCCATGGGCGCCTTCCTGGAGAGAGTGTTCTTTCGACTCGGTCCGGCGCCGGCGGCCGCCCTTCGCGCCGGAATCGGCGCCGAAGAGATTCCCCCCTATCGCTTCCAGACCTCCTCGGACGTGGCGGCCTTTCTCTCGTCGGCCGGCCGGGTGCTGGCCCGAACGGGCACCCTGGAAGGGTTCTTCCAGGAAGGCGCGGAGGAGGGGCTCGAAGCCCTGAGCCGGAGGCTCCGGCGGGAGTGCGGCCGTCTGACGCGCGGCCTGGCGCACCTTCTCCCTCTCCCCTCTTCGGGATCCGCCTGCAAACGCTGGTGGATGTTCCTGCGATGGATGGTCCGTCCCGACGACGGAGTGGACCTGGGGCTCTGGAGCGCCCTGCGACCGTCGGAACTCCGCATGCCCGTGGACACGCACGTGGCGCGGATCGCCTTGGCTCTCGGGCTCGCCCGCAGGCGCACCCCCGACCGGGCCTTCGCCTTGGAGCTCACGGACGCGCTCGCCCGGCTCCATCCGGAGGACCCGACCCGATACGACTTCGCCCTGGCCCATCTCGGCATTTCCCGCTCCTGCCGCGGGAGGACCGTGGAGTCCCTCTGCGCCGCCTGCTCCCTCAGGGGACGGTGCGTCCTGGGCGCGGGCGGCGCCGGCCCGCGGGCCGAATCCTTGCCCCCAAGGACCCGCGCGCGCTATGCTCGCACCACGGAGGAGAGGCATGGGGAGGTTCAGAAAGGACCAGGCGGCGGGATCCGGTGAGGAGGCCCCCGTCTCCCCGGTGGCCAAGCCCAAGCCCCTCGACCTGGGCCGGGAAGTCGCCGCCATCCTCCTCTTCGCCGCCACGCTCCTCACGCTCCTGTCGCTCCTCTCTTACAGCCCGTACGATCCGGGGGCCTTCTCCTTCGGGACGGTGACGCTCACGCCCCGGAATTGGGTGGGCATCCTGGGCGCCTATTGGGCTTCCCTGCTCATCCACATGGTCGGGCTCACGGCCGTCTACGTGCCGATCTTCACGGGGAGGCTGGGCCTGGCCGTCCTCCTCAAGGAGCCTCTCCTGCGGCCCGGCCGGTACCTCCTCTGGCTCTCCCTCATGCTCAGCCAGGCCGTCTTCCTCCAGCGGGCCCTGGGGACCGTGGAGGTCCCGTTCCTCACCCGGGGGGCGCCGATCGCGCCGGGGGGCGTCCTGTCCATCGTTCTGGGAGAGCTCATCGAGCGGGCTCTCGGGGGGCCGGGTGCGGTCCTCGTTCTCCTGCTCTGGGTCCTGGTGTCGCTCGCGATCTTCTTCCGCATCTCCCTCTTCGGGTGGGCGGTCCGGCTCGCCTCCCCGGTGGCGGGGCTCTGGCGCTCCTGGAACCTCCGGCGCGAGAGGGGCCGCCAGGAAAAGGACCGAGAGGCCATGCGGGACCAGATCCGGCAAAGGCAGCAGGAGCGCGTCCAGCGCGAGGACGAGCGGAAAACAGAGCGCCCCGTCCGCATCGCCCAGCGGGCGCCCACGGCCCCTTCTCTCCCCCTGGAACCCGGACCCGATTCGGGGTTTCGCATTCCGCCGTCGGACCTCCTGGATCCGCCCAAGCCGCGGGCCTCGGTGAACGAGCAGGACCTGCGCGAAAAGGCCGCCCGCATCGAGGAGCGCCTGGGCGAATTCGACATCGCGGGAGAGGTCCTCGAAATCCACCCAGGCCCCGTGGTCACGATCTTCGAATTCAAGCCGGCCCCGGGGGTCAAATACGCCCGCATCACGAGCCTTGAGGAGGACCTGGCCCTCGCCCTCAAGGCCGACCACATTCGCGTGGACCGGGTGAGCGGGAAGTCCCACGTGGGCATCGAAGTGCCCAACGAGAACCGCGAGATCATCGCCTTCCGGGAGCTCATCGAGTCCAAGGCCTATTCCGAGACGCCGGGGCGCCTCCCTCTGGCCCTGGGCAAGACCGTGGAGGGCGTCCCCTACGTGACGACCCTCGACCGGATGCCCCACCTCCTGGTGGCCGGAACCACGGGCTCGGGCAAGAGCGTGGGCATCAACGCCCTCATCCACAGCATCCTCTTCCGGGCATCGCCGGACGAGGTCAAGTTCATCCTGGTGGACCCGAAGCAGGTGGAACTCAAGGTGTACGAAGGGTTGCCCCACCTCATGACGCCCGTGGTCACGGACGTCAAGAAGGCTGCCAACGCCCTCAACTGGGCCGTGCGGGAGATGACCGAGCGGTACAAGCTCCTGGCTGGGGCGCGCGTCCGGAGCATCGACCAGTACAACGCCTGGGTCCGCAGCCTGACGCCCCAGTCGGCCCTGGAGGCGGCCACCTCACTCAACCGCCCCCTGCCCTACATCGTGATCATCATCGACGAGCTCTACGACCTCATGGCCTCCGTCGCCAAGGAGGTGGAGACGGCCATCGCCCGCCTCTCGGCCATGGCCCGCGCCGTGGGGATCCACCTCATCCTGGCCACCCAGCGCCCCAGCCGGGACGTCATCACAGGCGTCATCAAGAGCAACCTGTCCGCCCGCCTGGCCTTCCAGGTCCGAGAGAAGCTGGAGAGCCGGCTCATCCTCGACCAGAACGGCGCGGAGACCCTGGAGGGCCGGGGCGACATGCTCTTCCTTCCCCCGGGGTCGGGCCGGCTCGTGAGGGTCCACGGCGGGTTCCTTTCCACCGCCGAGACACAGAGGGTCATCCAGTACCTCTCCCGCCAGGGGGCGCCCGCCTTCGATCCGGAGGTGCTCCGGGACGCGCCTCCCTTGAACGGCCAGGGGGGCGAGGGCGGCGGCGAGGGCGGCGAGGAGGACCCCCTCTACCGGGACGCTCTGAAACTCGTCGTCCAGACGGGGGTGGCCTCGGCCAGCAACCTCCAGCGCCGCATGCGCATCGGGTACGCCCGGGCGGCCCGCCTTCTGGACGTCATGGAGCAGCGCGGGATCGTCGGACCCGCGGACGGCGCCAAGCCGCGGGAGATTCTGATCTCCCCGGAAGAAGTCGAGTAGAATCCGAGCATGGAGGTCCCCATGGACGCCTACCGGGTACCCAAGGGCCGGGCCACGGTCCTGATCCTCGTGCCTCCGTTTCCCATCTCGATGCGCACGGTCTTCCTTTCCGAAGTCGCCGAGAACCACCACGGGCCGGAGACCGTCTCGGACCTCCTGGACAAGCCCCAGGCCTTCTTGCCCGTCCAGGAGGAGGACGGTGAGCCGGTCCTGTTGAGGAAGGACTCGGTGCGCTGGCTCAAGGTGGAAAACCCACGAGTGGCGGAATGGAGCTTCTACGAGGATTCCGCCGGCACGCCGACGAGGAAGATCCGCTGTGTCTTCCAGGACGGGGAACCTCTGGACGGGACGATCTACTCGGTGGCCCCCGAGGGGGAACGGCGCGTTTCGGACCTGGTGAACCGCCGCTCGGGGTTCCTCCACGTGGAGTCCGAGGGCGACCTCTACCTCGTCAACCTCCGCCACGTGATCACGGTGCGGATCCTGGAGGAGTCGAATGGCCACGCTGGATAAGATCCTGTCCGCCATGGAGCAGGTGGGAGCGGAAGCCCTTGAAATGCCGGCGGGCGAGATCCCGTTTTTCCGGACGCGAGAGGGAAACCGCCCCGTCACAAAGGCCCCGATCCCCCAGGCGAACCTCCTGGCCTACCTGAGGGAGGTGGCCCCCCCGGACACCGGCCCCCTCCTCGACGAACTCCGTCCCTGCCGCTTCCTGTACGGCGCCCACACCGTGGCGGTGGATTTCACCGCCTCCGGGCTCCTGGTCCGGATCACCAAGGCCCCGGACCCCGGACCCTCCGAGGCGGCCCCTCCGGCGGCCGCTTCGACGGATGCCGTTTCGGCCCCGGAGGGCGCGGCCCCCCTCGATCGTCTCCTTTACGAAATGGTCTCTTCGGGAGCCTCCGACCTCCACATCAGTTCCGGCGAGCCCCCCTTCTTGCGCGTGGACGGCCAGATGCGCCGGCTCGGGGATCGCCCCATCCTGGCCGCGGAAGAGGTCCGGGCCCTCCTCCTCCCCATCTGCCCGGGACGCAACCGGGAGGAATTCGAAGCGTCCAACGACACGGACTTCGCTTACGAAATCTCCGGACTCGCCCGGTTCAGGGTGAATTACTTCATGGACCGCCTCGGCATGGGAGCGGTCTTTCGCCAGATCCCCTCCAAGGTCCCCACGGTGGAGGAACTCGGCCTGCCCAAGGCCGTGGTGGACCTTTGCTGGCTCTCCAAGGGCCTGGTCCTCGTGACGGGCCCGACGGGCTCGGGCAAGTCCACGACCTTGGCGGCTCTGGTGGACTTCATCAACCGGAACCGGACGGACCACCTGATCACCATTGAAGACCCCGTGGAGTTCGTCCACGGCAACCGCAAGTGCCTGATCAACCAGCGGCAGGTGGGCGTTCACACACAGAGCTTCAAGAGAGCGCTGAGGGCCGCCCTGCGGGAAGACCCGGACATCGTGCTCGTGGGGGAGTTGAGGGACCTGGAGACCATCGCCATCGCCCTCGAGACGGCGGAAACGGGGCACCTCGTTTTCGGCACCCTTCACACGACGACGGCGCCCTCCACCATCGACCGGATCATCGACCAGTTTCCCGCAGACCGCCAGGCCCAGGTGCGGGTCATGCTGTCCGAGAGCCTCAAGGGCGTCATCGCCCAGACCCTGTGCCGCCGAACCGGAGGGGGAAGGGTGGCGGCCCTGGAGGTGCTCCTGATCAACGCCTCCATGGCCAACCTCATCCGGGAGGGAAAGACTTTCCAGATCCCCTCCATCATGCAGACCCAGAAGTCCCTCGGAAACGTCACCCTCAACGACGCCCTCCTGGATCTGGTGAAAGCGGGGACCGTGGAGCCCCGCGAGGCCTACCTCAAGAGCGTGGACAAGCCCGGGCTCCGGGCCCTGTTCGAGCGCCACAAGATCCCCCTGGCGGAGGAGGCCTGAGGCGGACCCGAGGACCGGGAAAAGCCGCCTCAACCGGGGGGGCCGCGGGGAAGAACGGCGCCCCGGGCGGAAGGTCCGTTCCCCGGCGCCCTTTCTGGGCCTCTTTCGGGTAGACTGTGCGGGATTTCTCGGAGCCGGCGGAATGGAACCCGTAACTCTCCCTCTGTGGGCGGCACTCCTCATGGCGGTCCTTTCCGCCTGGGCCGTGTCCGACCGAATTGTCCTCCCGGCCATCCGCGGATTCGTGCGGCGCCGGGCGGAGCGGGTGGTGGAGGAGCTGAACCCGCGCCTGCAGATCGAGATCCAGCCCTTCCAGCGCACGCGTCGGAGCGTTTTGGTGGACCGCCTCCTTTTCGACCCAAAGGTCATGGAGGCGGTTCAGGCCCACGCCCAGGCGAAAGGACAGCCGAGGGAGGAGGTGGAGAAGCTGGCGGCGCGGTACGCCCGCGAGATCGTCCCCGCCTTCAACGCCTATTTCTATTTCCGGCTCGGATACGCCCTGGCCCGCAGGCTCGCCCGACTGTTGTACCGCGTGCGCCTCGGTTTCGCCGACGACGAGGCCCTTCAGGCGGTGCCGAAGAACGCGGCCGTCGTCTTCGTGATGAACCACAGAAGCAACATGGACTACATCCTGGTGGGATACCTGGCCGCAGGGAGGGCGGCCCTCTCCTACGCCGTCGGAGAATGGGCCCGGGTCTGGCCCTTGCGGGCCATGGTGCGCTCCCTCGGCGGGTACTTCGTCCGGCGGGACTCGCGCGACGACCTGTACCGCCGCGTTCTGGAGCGATACGTGGCCATGGCCACGGCCGCCGGCGTTCCCCAGGCCCTCTACCCCGAGGGCGGCCTCACCCGGGATGGCCGCTTGCGGACCCCCAAGCTGGGGCTCCTGGATTACATGCTCCGAAGCTTCGACCCTTACGGCGAGCGGGATCTCGTCTTCATCCCTGTAGGGATCAACTACGACCGCACGCTGGAGGACCGTACCCTTCTTCGCGACCTGGAGCCCGGAACCCCGCGGCGGTCCGCCTGGGCCGCCCTCGCCACGACGGCCCGATTCGGGGCCAAGAACCTCCTCCTCATGGCAAGGAGCCGATGGCACCGCTTCGGCTACGCTTGCGTGAATTTCGGCCCTCCCCTCTCCATGCGCCGGTACCTCCTGGAACGCCGACTGGACCTGAGGTCCCTGCCTCGGGAGGAGCGGTGCGCCCGGGTGGCCGAATTGGGAGCCCGCCTCATGGAGGAGGTGGGCGCGGTGATACCCGTACTGCCCGTGTCCCTGGTGGCGGCGGTCTTCATCCGGGAGGCCGGCCGGCCCATGGCGCTCCTGGGAATCAAGGCCCGCGTCCACGCCCTTCTTGGGGAGCTGGAGGGACGCGGGGCCCGGGTCTACGTCCCCCGGAAGGACCGCGACTACGCCGTGGAAGTGGGCCTGCGGATGCTCGTCCTTCGCCGCTTGGTGCTCGAGGAGGAGGGGCTTTACCGCGCTCACCCCGACGAGGGACCTCTCCTCGCCTATTACGCAAACGCCCTGGCCCACTTTTTCTCCGCTGGATATACCGAACCTGCTGCCGGCTCCGCCGCCTCCGGAGACTGACGTGGCCCCGGTCGCCTTTTCGCCGGCGGACCCCCCATCGAGGGCCAGGACCTGGGCGGCCGTTCTCCCCGCCGCCGTCCTCCCGCTCCTCTTGGCCTGGATGTACTTCGTGGTCTTCGCGGGCCGTCCCGCCGCGCCGGTCCTGTATGGGACGGCCAAGGCCTTCCTCCTCCTCTGGCCTCTTCTTGCGTGCCGGCTTCTGCTCGGGGAGCGGGCGCTCCCCTCGCCGCGCGGGGGCAAAACGCCCCGGGGGCCCTACCCGCGGGCCCTTGCGGAGGGGCTCGCCTCGGGTCTCGCGGCGGGCCTGCTCCTTTGGGCGCTGTCGGAGACGGCGCTCTCAGACGCCCTGGTCCGGGCCGCGCCCGCCGTGCGGGCCAAGGCGGAGGAGTTCGGAGCCGCGGGCCGCTACGGGCTCTTCGCGGCCTGCGCCTCGCTCTACCACGCCACGGCCGAGGAATACTACTGGAGGTGGTTCGTGTTCGGCCGGCTGCGCCGCCTTCTTCCGGCACCGGGCGCCCACGCGGCCGCGGCGGCGGCCTTCGCCGCGCACCACGTCCTGGTGGGGGCCGTCTTCCTGCCGGGCTGGGGCGGTGCCCTCCTGGGCGCCCTCACGGGCCTCGGGGGCCTGCTGTGGAGCCTTCAGTACGCACGCCACAAGAACCTGGCCGGAGCCTGGATCAGCCATTTCTCCGTGGATCTGGTCCTCTTCGCCATCGGCTGGAAAATTCTGGCGGCTTGAGGTCGGCACGGGTCGCGGCGCACCCACGAGAAGGGGGAAGGGCGGAGAGAGGCGTCTCCTCCGCCGCGCCTCGTGCGGTTCATGCGGGACCAACTGCCGCGGCCGGAAGCCCTCCCCGCCGGCCCCTTACCGCGCGTAGGAGACCGTCGTCTCGCCTCCATCCGGATTCACGACTCGGATGGGGACGGGTACCCCGGCGGGGAACAGAGCCTTGAGGGGCGCTCCCTTCTTGAGCAGGATCTGGGTCGAGTTCTTCCACTTCACGAGGGTGGGCGTCCCGGTGGTCCCCCACAGGGAACCGTTGATGTACACGGAGAGCCCGTTCTGGAGGTTGGACCCCGTGAGCCTCAGTCGGAAGGGCGCAGGCACCTTGGTCACGGCGGTCACCGAAGGAGGCTGGACCGTCGTCGCAAAAGACCAGACTGGGCAGCCGGAGGCGCTGCCGCATGCGTTCTTGGGCACCACTTGCCAGAAGTAGGTCGTTGCGTAGGATAGGCTCCCTGGTGAAAAGGCGGTCCCCGCCACGTTCGCGGCGAAGGGGGGCGGAGAGGACGCTCCGAAATAGACGTCGTAGGAGGCCGCGTCGGCCACGGCCGCCCAGGACAGCGCCGGGGTGATGGACACGCCGGAGGCCCCTTCCGCCGGGCTCGGGGAAGCGGAGCAGGCGGGGCTCAGACACGCCGTCGTGAAGGACCAGGCGGCGCAGGCCGCTGCCTCGCCGCACGCGTTCCGGGGCACGACCTTCCAATGGTAGGTCGTGGACTGGGAGAGGGCGCCGGGCGCGTAGGAGGCGGAGGCCACGTTGGCGGCGAAGGGAGGAGGGGAAGCCGTGCCGAAGTAGACGTCGTACGAGACGGCCCCGGACACGGGCCCCCAGGAGAGGACCGGCGACAGAGCGACGCCCGACGCGGCGTCGGCCGGGGACGGGGCGCCGGCGCAGGCCGGGAGGGGGCAAGCCGTGGTGAAGGACCAGACGGCGCATCCCGAGGCGTCCCCGCAGGTGTTCTTCGGAACGACCTTCCAGTAATGGACGGTCCCGGCCGGCAGCGTTCCTGGGGCGTACGACGTGGTGCCTACGTTGGCGGCGAAGGCCGGCGGCGAGGAGGTCCCGAAATACACGTCGTAGGAGGTGGCCCCGGACGCGGAGGCCCAGGACAGAGTGGGAGCGTCCGAGACGCCGGTGGCGGCGTCGGCGGGGCTCGGGGAGGACGAGCACGGCGGGAGGGCGCACCCGGTGGTGAAGGACCAGACGGAGCAACCGGAAGCGCTTCCGCAGGCGTTCTTCGGAACGACCTTCCAGTAGTACAGGGTTCCCTCGGCCAGGGCGCCCGGCGCGTACGAGGCCCCCGTCACGGTGCCCGCCAGCGGCGGGGAGGACGAGGTTCCGAAATAGACGTCGTAGGAGGCCGCGTCGGCCACCGCGCCCCAGGTGAGCGTGGGCGCCGTGGACACGCCCGTGGAGGAGTCGGCGGGGCTGGGAGACGAGGCGCACGTGGGAACGTTGCAGACCGTCGTGAAGGACCACGTAGCGCACCCCGTGGCCGGCCCGCAAGCGTTCTTGGGAACGACCTTCCAGTAATACTGGGTGCCCTGGGCCAGGCTCCCCGGCACGTAGACGGGAGTCGCCGCGCTGGCCGCATAGGGCGGCGGGGAGGTCGTTCCGAAATAGACCTCGTAAGTGGAGGCGCCCGCGACGGCTCCCCAGGTCAGCGTGGGCGCGAGGGCGACGCCCGTGCTGGCGTCGGGTGGAGACGGGGCCGAGGCGCAACTCGGGACCGGGCATACGGTCGTGAAGGACCAGACGGCGCATCCGGCGGCCGTTCCGCACGCGTTTTTCGGAAGGACTTGCCAGTAGTAGGTCGTCCCCTGGGCGAGAACGGGAGGGATGTAGGTGTTGGCGACGACGTTGGTCACGTAGGGCGGCGGGTTCACGGTTCCGAAGTAGACGTCGTAGGAGGTGGCCCCCGCCACGACGGACCACGCGAGGGGCGTGGTGGTGGGGACGCCCGCGGCCCCGTTGGCGGGGACGGGGCCCACGGCACAGGAGGGGGTGGTGCACCCCGTGACCGTGACCTGGTCGGAGGCCGGGCTGGCGTCGGTCTGCCCGATGGCGTCCACGGCCCTGGCCTCGAAGGTGTGCGTTCCCGCGGCCACCGTGGCCGTGAAGGTGTAGGCCTCGGAGCCGCTGTCGAAGGCGCCGTCCTGGGCCGTGGCCGATTGCCACGTCCCCCCGTTCACGCGCCACTGCACGTTGGCGAGCGGGACGACGTTGATGTCGCACTGGTAGTTGTAAACGTTCTGGTTGGTGATCTTCTGGACGGTGGCCGTGCCCGTGTAGGTGAGGGTGGTGTTGGTGGTGGGATCCGGCGTGTAGGGGGTCAGGGCCGTGTCCGGCGCGACGTCCACGGGATCGGGGTAGGTGTCCCCGTCTCCGTCTCCCCATCCGATCTGGCCCCGGGTGTAGAGGCAGACGCCGGTCTGCTTGTTGGCCTCGTTCATGATGCAGTTCACGTTGATGAGGCAGGCGGCGTTGCAGTTCTGGTTCTGCGTGCTCACGTACCCGCTGGTCTGGGAGCACGTGCACCCGGAGCTGGCGTACTCGTCGAGGGCGTAGAAGATATGGCTGGACTCGTGGCGGGTGACCATGTTCATGCTCCCGATGCCCCACCCGTCGTTGTCGTAGGTCTGGATTTGGACGGGCCCGCCCAGGTAGGCGTAGGCGAAATATCCGTCGGGAAACATGCCGTCCGCGTCGTTCACGCTGTTGCACACGAAGATCGTGAAGGCCCAGTCGGTGCCGTCGGCGGCCTTCTGGTCGCCGTTGAAATGCTCGCCCTTGGCGAAGAGGCCCGAATCCGCCGAGTACCCCAACTTGTCGAAGATTTCGTTGATGTAGATGGGATTGCCGGAAGTGGCGTGGTTGCGGTTGATGGGCTCGTACTGGGTCTGGGCCCGGCTGTCCGTCCGGCCGTAGTAGTAGTGGTACGTCCAGGAGGGCTGGAGGCCGGAGGGAAGCGTGAAGCCCGAATAGTAGGTCGAGAGGTCGTTGAGACCCTGGACGATCTCCGCCGCCACGTTGGACTCCAGGGTGGAATTCCAGTCCTCTGTGCTCGGGTCGGTCACGCCGTTGCTCTCGGGGAGGATCACGCTTACGCTCGCGGATCCAAGCATGTACTCCGAGTTCGAGAGGTACAGGTCGCCCGCCGAGCACGTCCTTTCGGGCTCGAGCGGCTCGTCCCGCTCCAGGGCGTCTCCGTAAAGGGGCATCTCGGGGACGGGCCCCGGCGGGACCGAGGCCGGATCGATTCCGAGCAGGACGCGCTGAGCCTTCCACAGGATTTGCCCCTCGGCCGAGGCAAGCAGGTCCTTCGCCTCATCGGGCGACGGGCTCCCCGCGTAGACCCGGGAACCCGGGGGCAGCCGGAGATCGAGGGTGTCCAGGTCGGGGGGCGCCTCGGGCATCCAGAGACCGCCCGCGGGGGGAAAGGCGTGGCGAAGCAGGATGCCGGAGCCGGCCAGTTCCATCCTCCAAGAGACGAAGTCCGCCCCTGGGGGAGGCTGGAGGAGCAGGACGTCCGGCTCGAACCCGTAGGCGGCGGAGGGGAGGGCCAGGCAGAAGATCAGCGCGTACCTGAGGCACCACAATCGGCGTGTCATGGGATGTCCCTCCCTGGGATCGCGGGGACCCTTCATCCCTACTGTATGGCCCGGGCCACGTGATTTCAAGAAGGTCGGCCCTCCGGTTGCGCGGGGAGTGCGGCCGCCCTACCTTGCAGACAAGGAGTTCGCCCGATGCCGACCGCCACGGACCGCTTGCCCGACCCGGGCACTATCCGGAGCAAGGGATTCACCCTAAAAGGCGCCCTCGCCTTCGCCGAGACGCGTTTCGGGCCCGGCGCCCGGGAGCGCCTCCTGGATGCGGCGCCGGAGGAACTTGCCCAAATCCTGCGAGGGACCCTTCTCGCATCGGCCTGGTACCCCTTCACCGCCCAGGTGGCCCTCTACGAGGCCATCGACCGGACCTTCGGCCAGGGCGACCTGGCCCTCTGCCGCGAGATCGGCCGCTACACGGCCGAGTCCGAGGCCTCGGCCCTCCACAAGCTGATCCTCAAGTTCGCGAGCCTGGAGGCGTGGCTGAGGGCCGCCGGAGGCATGTGGGGCCAGTACTACAGCACTGGGAAGCTCTCCACCGAGTCCTTCGAGTCCGACGGCGGAGTCGTGCGGATCACCGCATTTCACCCCGTCTCCAAGGCCTTTTGCAGAGATTTCGGCGGCTGGCTCGAGAAGACCGCCGAAATCTCGGGCAAGCGGGGCGTGGCGGTGGTCCACGACGAGTGCCTTCTGGACGGGCGGGAAGCCTGCGTCTACCGGGCCCGCTGGCGAAGCTGAAAGCGTCTCTTCTCTTTTGATTTCAAGCGGTTTCGTGGTACCTTCTGTTCCTCGGGAGGGCGCATGCGCGTTTGCATGGTTCAGCTCGGCTGCCCCAAGAACTGGGTGGACGGGGAGTGGATGCTTGGGCAGATCCGCCAGGCCGGCCTCGAGATCTCCGCGGACCCGGACGCGGAGACGGTCATCGTGAACACCTGCGGCTTCATCGACGCGGCCAAGGAGGAGTCCATCCGCGCCATTCTCGAGGTGGCCGAGCGCAAGCGCCAGGGGCGCGTGAAACGCCTCATCGTGGCCGGGTGTCTGGTCCAGCGGTACAAGGAGGAACTCCGCGCCGCCATCCCCGAGATCGACGGCTTCATTCCCCTCAGCGCCGCCGCCCAGGCCGCCCGACTGCTCTCCCAGGAGCGTCCCGACGCCGCCGTGCGACAGGAGATCCCCCTTTACGACGGCCTCTCCCCTCGCGTCCTCGCCACCGCTCCCCACCTGGCTTACGTGAAGATCGCCGAGGGCTGTGACAACCCCTGCTCTTTCTGTCCCATCCCCTCCTTCCGGGGCCGCCTCCACTCCCGGCCCGTGGAAGACGTGGTGGCGGAGGTGGCCGACCTCGCCTCCCGCGGCGTGCGCGAGGTGATCCTGGTGGCCCAGGACACGACGGACTACGGCCGGGACCTGGGCCTCAAGGATGGGCTTGCGGCCCTCCTGCGGGCCCTGAACGACCGAACCGAAGCGCCCTGGATCCGTTTTCTCTACGCCTACCCGAACCACTTCGGGCGCGGGCTCCTGGAGGCCATGGCCGCATCCCCACGGGTCGTGCCCTACCTGGATCTCCCCCTCCAGCACGCCCACCCCGACGTGCTCAAGGCCATGAAGCGCGGAGGAGGCGGGGAGTCCTTCCTCCGGACCATCGAGCGCGCCCGCCGCACGGTCCCGGGCCTCGCCATCCGCTCCACCTTCATCGTGGGGTTCCCGGGCGAGAGGCGGGAGCACTTTCGTGCCCTCGCCGACTTCGTGGCCGAAGCCCGCCTGGACCACGTCGGCGTGTTCACCTACTCGCGGGAGGACGGGACCCCCGCCTTCCGCCTGGGGGACCCGGTGGACCAGCGGACCAAGGTCCGCCGCCAGGAGCGGCTTCTGGAAATCCAGCAGGCCGTCTCCTGGGAGAAGAACCGCGCCCGGGTGGGCCGCGTGGAGACGGTCCTCGTGGAAGGCGTCTCGGAAGAATCGGAGCACCTCCTCGAAGGGCGCCTCGCCACGCAGGCGCCCGACATCGACGGCCGGGTCCTCCTCAACGACGGGTTCGCTTCTCCGGGATCCTTCGCCCGGGTGAAGATCACCGAAGCCCACCCCTACGACCTCGTGGGAGAGATCCTTGGCCCCGCCTGATCGCCCGCGCCTCAAGAACGGTCCCTTGTGGGCCCAGGCCATCGCCACCTTCATGGGCCTCGGATACTCGCCCCGCATGCCGGGGACCCTGGGCTCGGCGGCGGGCCTCTTTCTGTACCTGCCCGCCTTCCTGATGCCGGCCGAATGGAGCTGGTCGCTCGCCCTGGGGGAGACGATCCTCTTCTGCGCCCTCTCCCTCCTCGCCATCCCTCCGGTCCTGAAGGCTTCGGGCAAGGCGGACCCCGGGTTCGTCATCGTGGACGAGGTGGCCGGGATGCTGACCGCGCTCTGCTTCCTCGAACCCGATTTCACCTGCCTCTTGGTGGCCTTTGCCCTCTTCCGCCTCCTGGACATTCTCAAGCCCTACCCCGTGAACCGGCTGGAGCGCCTCCCCGGAGCCCTGGGCGTCCTCGCGGACGACCTGGCGGCGGGCGCTCTCGCGGGTGTACTCTCCATTCTCGTCATGAGGCTCGCATGATTCTGCTCACCGACCTCGACCGAATCCCGCCGCTCACCGATCCGGTGATCCTCACCATCGGGAACTTCGACGGCCTGCACAGGGGCCACAAGCGCATTCTCAGAAAGGTCATCTCCCGCGCGAGGGAGGAGGGCGGAACCAGCGTGGTCGTCACTTTCGAGCCCCACCCCCTCAAGGTTCTCTATCCCGAGCGGGCGCCCCAGCTCATCCAGACCCTCTCCCAGAAGCGGGACATCGTGGCTCACCTGGGCGTTCAGGTCCTTCTGGAGATCCCCTTCACCAAGGAGTTCGGACAGGTCCTCGCGGAGGGATTCGTGCGCCTCCTCGCGGAGCGTCTGAGCCCCAGGGAAATCTACATCGGCGACGACTTCCGCTTCGGTTACCAGCGGGCGGGGGACATCACCTTCCTGCGGTCCCTGGGAGACGAGCTGGGGTATACGGCCGCCGCCTTCCCCAAGCTCAAGGTGGATGGGGTGGAGGTCTCCTCGAGCCAGATTCGGAGGTTCCTGCTGGCGGGCGAGATGGAGAAGGCCGTGCGCCTGCTGGGCCGCCCTTACATCATCGAGGGGATCGTGGAGCACGGAGACGGGCGGGGCCGGACCCTCGGATTCCCCACCGCCAACCTCTCCATCGAAAACGAACTCATCCCCGCCCACGGCGTCTACGTGGTGGCCGTGGATGTGGGCGAACCCCGCCTTCTGCCCGCCGTGGCGAACCTCGGCGTTCGCCCCACTTTCGGAGAGGGCCAGGTCACGGTGGAGGTCCACCTGTTGGAGGGCGGCGGCGAACTCTACGGACGCCGCATCCGGTGCCTCTTCTTCCGGTTCCTGAGGCCGGAGCAGAAGTTCCCCTCCCCCGAGGCGCTTCGCGATGCCATCGCCCGGGACGTCCAGACGGCCCGCGACTTCTTCCGCGACACCCCCCTCCAGCGGAGGATGTTCTACTAAGGTTCCCTCTGGAACAGGTCCGGAGGCGTGCGAGCCGGGGCCCAGTCCTGCGGCCTGACTGTCGCCCTGCGCGTCCCTCCGGAGCGCTGTGCGACGAGAATCCTCTGGTCCAGAATCCTCTTGAGACAGTCGTTCCGTCTCCTTCGAGGAGAGCGGGACGGCCAAGCCGCGCAGGACGGAATCAAACCCATCCATCTCCTTGACCTGAGAGCGCCGATTGCGTACCCTTGCGCCGGAGGTGCTTCGGGGCTGGCGCCTCGCGCGGCCTTCAAAGCCGTTGCACCGGGGCTTACCCCCCGGCGGGTGGGTTCGATTCCCATGCACCTCCGCCACCTGTAGCCAAGACAGCGAGCCAGAGAGCCAGGGAGCCTCCGAGGCGAGCCTGGGGAATCGAAGCCCGGGAGGGAACCCATGCGGACGCGTGCGTGAGCGCGCCGAGGAGGCCAGCGCTCGCAGCCGCGTCCGTTGGGGAGAGGCCCGGGCCGGGAACGTTAGGGCGCGCGTGCCACGCAGCCCCGAGACCCGCGAGGGGCGAGGCGGCCGCGGCCCTTACGTTCGATTCCCATGCACCTCCGCCATTTCGTTCAAGAACTTCGAGCCAGAAAGCCAGGGAGCCACCGAGGCGGGCCTGGGGAATCGAAGCCCGGGAGGGAACCCATACGGACGCGTGCGAGAGCGCGCCGAGGAGGCCAGCGCTCGCAGCCGCGTCCGTTGGGGAGAGGCCCGGGCCGGGAACGTTAGGGCGCGCGTGCCACGCAGCCCCGAGACCCGCGAGGGGCGAGGCGGCCGCGGCCCTTACG
>JBFMHB010000016.1:0-29329 GCA_040752915.1 Acidobacteriota bacterium | reverse complement strand
GAGCGCGCCGAGGAGGCCAGCGCTCGCAGCCGCGTCCGTTGGGGAGAGGCCCGGGCCGGGAACGTTAGGGCGCGCGTGCCACGCAGCCCCGAGACCCGCGAGGGGCGAGGCGGCCGCGGCCCTTACGTTCGATTCCCATGCACCTCCGCCACCTGTAGCCAAGACAGCGAGCCAGAGAGCCAGGGAGCCTCCGAGGCGGGCCTGGGGAATCGAAGCCCGGGAGGGGCCTGAAAGGGCGCGGGTCTTGGTTTCGCCTCCCTCAGATCTCACCGGTGGCCAGCGGGCGGCGAAGGCGGTTGGAGAAGGCTCTGCATGCCCTCGACGGTCTGCTTCGCCAACTGGTTCTGAAAGGCCGCCACGGCTTCGGGCAGGGGCGGAACCTGGAGCCACAGATCCATCTGGCGCGAGGCGGCCTGGACGTTGGCGGATTCGAGGGCCAGCAGACCCGTCACCCAACCCCGCTTCGGATCCGTCAGGGCCTGGACGTCCAGGTATTTCGCGAGGTCCCCCCGGCGGTCCGGGTAGAAGACCTCCTGGATGGCCGTGGCGGCGGCGCCGAGGGGAGCGTTCTCGCTTCCCGCGGCGACCTCCTGAGGAACGGACTCCGCGGCCACCCAGAGGGGCACCGCCACACCGCACAGGGGCTGGCCCAGGAGCACCCAGGCCGTGGCGCGAAGGGGGTCCTCGCCGGGGCGGGCTCCCGCGGCCACGAAGGCGGAGGTCGTGTCGTACCGGCAGATGCTGTCCCCGGTGTAGGCCCAGACGGGACCCTTCTTCCGGTTCTGGAGAGGAAAGGAGCCGAGGCGTCCGTTGCTCACGTCCCGGGCCGCCTCCGCCAGGAGACTGCCCGCCGACAGCCGCCCCGATCCGATGAGGTCCTCCAGGAGCGCCACCGCCCGGTCCCTCCTCAGGAGTCCCGTCCCCGCTTCCCGGTCGCCCGACTCGCTGAAGTTGGTGCGGACCAGATACCCCCGGGGGGCAAGGGCCGGATCCGAGGCCGAGAATTTCTTGTAGCCGGAGGGCCCCGTTTCGAATATCGCCGCCTCTCCCTCGGCGTCGATGACCCCGAAGTTGGCCGACACGTCCCGCTTTCCGGACTCGGTTTTCTCGAGCAGGGCCTGGAAGTCCCTCACCGTGGCGCAGGATTGGAGGGCGAGCTTCATGAACCGGCCCTCGCCCCGGGTGTCCTCCCCGCCGGGCAGGTTGTACGAGGCGGCGTTCATGATGGCGAAACCTCTGGAATTGATCCCCGCCCAGATGTCCAGGCCCGCCGCGTCTCCTCCGTTGACGACGCCCACGTAGGCGAACTTCCCGTCGGCGCAGTAGACCGCCTGGTTCCGCCGGTCGTCGGAGTCACGGTTCTTCCAGAGAAGGGGCCGTCCGTCGGAGGTCGCCGAGCCCGCCACCACCGCCGTCGTGCATGCCCGCACGGTCTCCGGCCCATTCACTACCAGGCCCGCCAGCCAAAGCCCCGCAACGAGGCACCGCGTTCCACGCATGATCGCTCCCGCGAGAAAGGGGAGAGTATACCCCAAGGAGAAAGAAGAAATGGCAGGGACGGGAGACGGGAGACCAAAGAGGCGGGACGCGAAGCGGGAGCGGCGAGGGATGGGGCACCGGCTTCGAGAAGGGAGCACCCCTGGTCTATACTTGCGTCTCTGAAAAGGGGAGAGAGCCATGGCGGAGAAGGTCGTCATCATCGGTTCGGGGCCCGCGGGACACACGGCGGCCATCTACGCCGCCCGGGCGGGGCTCCGGCCGCTCCTGTTCGAGGGATTCATCGCCGGCGGCGTGGCCGGCGGCCAGCTCATGACCACCACGGAGGTGGAGAACTTTCCGGGCTTCCCCGAGGGAGTGACCGGGCCCGAACTCATGGAGCGCATGCGCGCCCAGAGCGAGCGATTCGGCACCCGGATCCTCACCGAGGACGTGGAGTCCGTGGATCTTTCCAAGCGCCCCTTTGCCGTGCGCTCGGGCGAGACGGCCGCGGAGGCCGAGGCCCTCATCATCGCCACGGGGGCCACGGCCAAGCGCCTCCACTTGCCCTCGGAGCCGCGTCTGTGGCAGAGGGGGATCTCGGCGTGCGCCGTCTGCGATGGAGCCCTGCCGCCCTTCCGCAACAAGGTCCTGGCCGTGGTGGGGGGCGGCGACACAGCCATGGAGGAGGCCACCTACCTCACCCACTTCGCCTCCAAGGTCCTCCTCGTCCACCGCCGCCGCGAGTTCCGGGCCTCCCAGACCATGCAAAAGCGTGTCCTCGAAAACCCCAAGATCGAGGTGGTCTGGGACTCGGTCGTCGAGGACGCCCTCGGCGATTCCTTCGTCACCGGCGTCCGACTGAAGAACCTGAAGACGGGCGAGTCCCTGGACCGGGAAGTGGGCGGCCTCTTCTACGCCATCGGCCACACGCCCAACACCTCCCTCTTCCGGGGTCAGCTCGAGCTGGACGAGACCGGGTACATCGTCACCCGGCCCGGATCGTCCCGCACGTCCGTGGAAGGCGTCTTTGCCGCGGGCGACGTGCAGGACAGCCGGTACCGGCAGGCCGTCACGGCGGCGGGCTCGGGCTGCATGGCGGCCCTCGACTGCGAACGCTGGCTCGGGGAGCACGCGTGAGGAAGTCGCCCCGCCTCTCCTCGGCGGCCGAACCCCCTTCGCCCCGCCGGCTTCGCGAGGCAAACGGCGACATGCGCCTGAAGGTCCTGAGCCGGCGGTACCGGCGCCTCAAGGCGGTGGCCGAAGCCTCCTCGCTGCTCAACGCTACCCTGGACCCCCGGGCCATCGGAGAGCGCATCGTGGACCTGTCGGTGAAGCTCGCGCACGCCGACCGCGGGAGCCTTTTCCTCCTGGACCGGCAGGCCTCCATGGTGCGCCCGCTCGTGGCCCAAGGGGCCGACCTTTCCCTTCTTCACGTCCCCGTGGGGACGGGCATTGTCGGGCTCGTGGCGGCCACGGGAAAGACCATCATTCAAAACCGCGCCGCGGAAGACCCTCGCCACTCGAAAGGTCTGGAAGAGTCGCTGGGGTACCGCGTGCGCTCCGTCCTCACCGTTCCCGTCCGGGACCGGGCGGGAGAACTCGTGGCGGTTCTTCAGCTTTACAACCACCGACGGGGAGGTTTCACCAAGGAGGACGCGGAGTTCCTCAAGGAAATGGGCGCGCCCTTCGCCGTGGCTCTCTCCACGGCGCGGCTCCACCAGGAACTCCTCGGCCGCGAGAAGCTCGACCGCGACGTGAAGCTCGCCGCCGAGATTCAACGCGCCATGCTCCCCCAGGACTTTTCGGGAGTTCCCGGCCTGGAAATCCGCGCTCTCTTCCGCCCCAGCCTCAACATCGCGGGGGACTATTTCGACGCCATCCCCACCGCGTGGGGCACTCATTGGCTCGCCCTCGCCGACGTCTCGGGCAAGGGCGTTTCCGCCTCCCTCATCGCGGGGCAGATCCAGGCCTTCCTGTGGAGCCGGCGCCGGGGAATCGCCTCCCTGCGCGAGGTGACCTCCGAACTGAGCGACCTCATGCTCTCGCTGGCCAGGGGCCGCAAGTATGCCACGCTGATCCTCGCCGAGTGGTCGCCCGATGACCGGACGCTCTCCTGGGTCGGCGCGGGCCACCCCCCGCTCCTGCTCAAGCGCCGGGGCAAGGTGGAGGCCCTCCGCTCCACGGGCGTTCCCGTGGGGCTCCTTCCGGGGCGAACCTACGACCTCACCTTCGCCGTCCTGGAGCCGGGGGACATGGCCGTGATGGTCACCGACGGCATCCTGGAAGCGGGGGCCGAGGGCCCTCCGGGGGAGTTCGGGATGGATCGTCTCCTGGCCCTCCTGCGGTCCGCCCGCAGCGGGGAAGATCTTCTCGTGCGCGTTCACAACGCCCTCGAGGACCATTTGGGCGGTTCCCCTCCGGGAGACGACCTCACCCTCTTCTGCGTTCGCTGCACGAAGGATTGATCCGCCCTGCCCCGTCCCTTTCCGCCTTGACGGCCCGGGTGGCCCTCCGCTAAGGTTCTCCTCAACGGGGGAGGAGGACCCATGGCGCGCATCGAGTTCACCGACAACTACCAGGACCTGTCCACCGAGAGCGGATACCAGTTCAAGTTCTTCTGCGAAGGCTGCGGAAACGGCTACATGTCCAGCTGGAAGGCCAACAAACTGGGCGTGGCGGGTCACCTGCTCCGCGGCGCGGGCAGCGTCCTCGGCGGGGTGTTCGGCCGCGCCGCCCACGGCGCCTACGAGGTCCAGGAAGCCATCGGGGGCCCCGCCCACGATTCGGCCCTCAAGGAGGCCGTGGAGGAGATCCGCCCCCAGTTCGTCCAGTGCAAGCGGTGCGGACAATGGGTCTGCCGCGAGATCTGCTGGAACGCCGAGCGCAGCCTGTGCAAGAACTGCGCGCCCATCCTCCAGCGGGAACTCGCCTCCAAGCAGGCCGAGATCGCCGTCCAGCAGGCCGAGGAGAAGCTCCGCGAAATGGACCTCACGGAGGGCGTGAACCTCAAGGCCACGGCGGCGGTGCTCTGCCCTCAGTGCGGGGCCGAGGCCCAGGGAGGCAAGTTCTGTCCCGACTGCGGCGCCTCCCTCGTGCCCAAGTCCGAGTGCCCCAAGTGCGGCACCCACGTGAAATCCGGCGCCAAGTTCTGCCCCGAGTGCGGCCAGAAGCTCTGATGCAGGGGCCCTGCCTCATCGAGGTCATCCCGCCCATCGGCAGCCAGGCCTCCCAAGGCCTGCCGGGGACGTGGTCTTTGGAGAAGGACATCCTCCACCTCGCCACGGGCTCCTTCGGGACCCTCGCCCTGCCCATCAGCGAGATTTCGGGGTTTTCCCTCGACGGCCCCGTCCTCACCCTCTTCCTCAAACAAAGGAAGGTGCTCCTGGCCCGCATGGGCGGGGGCGCACAGACCCTGCTGGACCTCCTGGAGCGCCGCTGGCCCATCCTGCGAGCCGAGGCCCTGCGCCTGACAGGCCGCGGGGAGCCGCACTCCTACGCCTGCGTTTTCGGCGACCTCGATTCCATCGCCCAGCCGGGGCGGGTGGTGGTCTTTGAGGACCTCCTTCTCGTCTTCCAGACCGGTCAGGACCTGAGCCCCATCTTCCTTCCGCTCGTTGAAAACGTCCTCCTCGACGAGGAGGCCTATGCCCTCGCTCTCAAGGGGTGGGATGGGTGGACCTTCACCTTCTCGCGCCTGGGGCCGCGGCTGCAAGAATTCGCCGAGCGGGTGACGAAGGGGCGGGCGGCGCTCTCCGCCGAAGCCTCCACGCTTCTGCGGGCGTGCCTTCCCTCCTTGGACGCTTTCGCCCAGATGGCCCTCTCCTCGGAGTGGCTTCCCGGGCGGCTGGTCTCCCTGGAGGAGCTCTCGACCCTGTCCCCCGACCTCCCCGGGGCCCTCAAGGCCCTCATCGCCGACCTGCCCCGCCGCCGCGAAGGGGAGGCCCTCCAGCGAGGACTTGCACACCGAGACGTCTTCTTCGCCCTTGCCCCGCCCTCCACCGGGACCCCCGAGCCGGAGGAGGCTCCCCCCGGGCCGGACGGAGGCTCCACCGAGTCCGCCGCTTCAAAGACGGGTCCCCCCCCGCCCGCCTTGCTGTGGATGGCGGTCCGCCGCGGCGGCCGCTGGATCCTCGAGGCCCTGAGTGAGGGCGACCGTGCCACCTATGCCTTCGAGGCCGGCGATGAGGGGCACAAGCTTCTCTCCACGGTCCTCTGCGCCCCCCAGTTCTCCCGCGAGGCCCTCTACCTGCCCATGGAGCGCCTCACCGGCGAGCGCGCCCCCCTTGCCGCCGCCGCCCGTGAATTGCCCTTCCTCCGGGACCTTCGCGCCCGCCTCAAGGTCCGCGCCCTACACACCTCTTTCGATGCGTGGAAGAGAACCCTGGGGCTGTAAAGACCTGAGACGGGAGACGGGAAGGAGGCCGGGCCCTTACAGGTCGGGTTCCTTGGCCCAGAGGACCTTCTTGGAGAAGGAGAGCCTCAAGAAGTCGCCCTCCTCGATGCCTCCGGGAGGAGCCTTTCGGCCGGGGCAGGGGCTCTTGCCGAGGGGCTTCCAGTCGAGGGACCGCGCGTCGAGCAGGACGAGGGCGGCCCTTTCGGGTTCGTCATCGCGAAAGAGGAGGGCCACGCGGTCTCCGGTGACGTCGAGGACGTCCCAGAGGCCGTCCCGACCCTTGGGCGGCTCGAGGGGAGCCATCTCCCAGGCCTCCCCCTTCTCGGGGGTCCGAAGCAGCCATCCCCTGGCCTCTTCCTCGCATTCCGCGTTGAAGGCCACCCACACGGTCCCGGCCTCGGTCAAGGCGCTGAAGCCGTCCTCGCCGTCGTAGAGCCAGGCAGGGTGCCAGGGGGTGCGGTCCCGCAGGACGCCGCCTTGCAGGAAGAGGCCGTTGCCGAAGAAGACACCGTCCTTCAGGGGCAGGAAGGCCTTGCAAAAACCGGCCACGTCGAGGAGGGCGTCGCAATCCTCCAGGGGCAGGTCGGTAGGAAAAACCGCGGCGCCGCCGGCGTCGAAGCCCGATTTCCAGTCGGGATCGGCCAGGCGTTCACCGGGGACGAACAGGGCCCAGCGGCCCGTGTCGGGGTTGAGGAGGGCGGGACCCTTGGAGGTCCAGAAGAAGAGGCGGCCCCCGGCGGACTGCGCCCGCAAGTAAGGCTGTGGGCCCGCCCCAGCCCGGGAGGCTCCGCCGAAGTGCCACCGGAAGGCCCCCGATTTGGGATCGTGTTCGAGGAGCCCCGAGCCGAGGGCCGAAAGGTAGAGCCGCCCGCCGTGCAGGACCAAACCGGCCCAGGGGATCTTCACCGAGGAGGGATCGGGGGCCGCGTACGTCCTCCCGGCGGAGTAAGGGTCGTTCTCGAAGGCCTGACGGTGGTAGGCGAGGCGAGCGGCGGCGGGGATCTCCACCTCCCTCCCCTTCCCCGTGGACCGGTCGTAGCGCCAGTATCCCGACCCGGCGCCGGACCCGCCGGAAACCAGGCAGAGGTCGGAACCCAGGAGGACCGCCCCCGCCGGATCCCGCTGGGGCGGGTCGAGGGGGAGGAGGCGGGCGGCTCCGGACGCGGGATCATACAAGTAGATCCCCTTTTCTCCCAGAAAGAGGGTCCCTCCCGGCGATCGGAAAAGGGCCCCGGAACGGACCGGGGCATCCCCGAGCAGCGCCTCGGCTCGGGGGGCCATGGGCGGGGATTCGGGGCCCGCGGCGGCCGGGGCCGATCCCGCGAGCGCGAGGGCCAGCAGGGCGCAGGTCGCTTTCATCCTCACCTCCTCCGGAAGGCTAGCACACTCTCTCCCTCCCGGGCGCGGGGAAACAGGCGGACCCTGCGCGGTGTTGGAAGGAATGCCGGTCCCATCGTGGGCCGGCCAGGGCAGGATTCGAAAAACGGAGGAGGAGGGATGAAGAGGCTCCTTGAACAGGCCGAGCGCGTCTTCGATGCCCTGCAGAAAAGGTGGTCCAGCCACGCTTCCTCCCGGATGGCGGGAACGCTCCTGGCCGCCGTCTTCTTGACGGCCCTGGCGGTCATCGAGGCCAATCGGGAGGGCTGGCTCCCCGACCTCCTGGCCCGACGGCTGCCCACGAACCACTTCTTCGCTGTGGACCTGGCCCTCACGCTCCTGCTCTTCTTCGAGGTCATCGCCCTGGTCTTCACCCTGGCCCAGTCCGTCTCCTCCTCCGTGGGGAAGCAGTTCGAAATCCTTTCGCTCATCCTGATCCGGCAGACCTTCAAGGAGTTCACGGCCTTCCCCGAGCCGGTGACGTGGGAGCACGTGCGGCCGGCCATCCTCAACATGGGGGCGGTCTCCCTGGGGGCCTTGCTGATTTTCGTGGTTCTGGGGGCGTATTACAGAACCCAGCGGCACATCCCGCTCTCGGCGGATCCCGACGACCGGTGGTCTTTCGCGGCCACGAAGAAGCTGGTGGCCCTGGCCCTCTTCGCCCTCTTCGCCCTCATGGGCCTCCTGGATCTCGCCCGGTCGTTCCGCGGCGACCCGGTCTACCCCTTTTTCGAGACCTTCTATACGGTGCTGATCTTCAGCGACGTCCTGATCGTCCTCGTCTCGTTGCGGTACAGCTCCACCTACGCCATCGTTTTCCGGAATTCGGGCTTCGCCGTCTCCACGGTGTTTCTGCGCCTCGCCCTCACTTCACCACACCAGATCAAGGCCCTCATCGGACTTTCGGCCGCTCTCTTCGCCCTCGGGTTGACCGTCGCCTACAATCACTTTGCCCCTGCCCTGGACGAACGCGGACCCGCCGCTCCTCCTCCCAACGCCTAGGCCTGGCCTCCCTCGCGGGAGTGTCCGGCCGAAAGTCCGCCCTGCCCGAACGAAAAGGAGGAATGGGTAGACACCGGAGAGGCTGAAGTGTTACCTATGTCCTGAACCAAATCTGTTACCCATGTCCTGACTGCGCCCTGCACTCAACGTCTCCCGTCCAACGTCTGACGTCTTGCGCCCTCTGTGACGGGGCGCACGATTCGACTTTCGAGGGAAATATGGGAAGGGGTCGAATCCTTGATGGGGATGTCTGACGCCCTGGAAGGAGGCCGAACATGACGAAGGCTCGCTTCCTCCTTGCCTATTTTGGCATCGTCCTGGGCGCGGCCGTCATGTTGATGGTCGCGTTCCCCGCGGGATCCCGTCCTTCCGTCGGCGACGAGTCGTCCCGGACCAGTGAGGCGGTCCTCGCCCGGGGCCTTCTGACGCCGGTCCGCCATACCACGACGAGGGACCACTACCTGTACGTTTGCGAAGCCTGCGACCGGATCGGCGAATCCAGGGGAAGCTGCCCGAACTGCGGCCACGCCTTGGAGCGCATCCTGCGCGCGCAGGTCGTTTACGCGTGCGAACCCTGTTCCGTTCGGAGCGGAGAACCTGGCTCCTGCGGCTCCTGCGGCCGGGACCTCACCGTGGTGCGGACCCGGCCCGAACGGGGTTCCTGACCTCGCCCCCTCCCTCCCTTTCCCCTTTTGAACGGAAGGCCGGCCCCCCCCCGGGGCCGGCCTTCCCCATTCCGGGATCGAACCGTGGCCTCAGCGCTTCCGCAGCCGCTCCCAAACGGCGCCCATCCTCTCCCGCACGGCCCCGTCCATGACGATGACGCCGGGCCAGTCGCGATCGAAACCCTCACTCTTCCATTTCGTCGTGGCGTCGATCCCCACCTTTCCGCCGTACGCGAAGTACTGGGAGGCGTGCTCGAGGGCATCCATGGGACCCTTGGAGAGTTCCAGGTCGCGGGCCGGATCGATGTTGGCCAGAACCCGCCAGGCCACCTCCGAGAGGTCGTGGACGTTCACGTCCGCATCCACCACGACGACGACCTTGGTGAACATGGCCTGGCCCAGGCCCCAAATCGCGTGCATGAGCTTGCGGGCGTGGCCCGGGTACTGCTTGTCCAGGGCGAGGATCATGAGGTTGTGGAAGGCCCCTTCGGGGGGCATGTGCATGTCCACCACCTCGGGCATCTGCTTTTTCAACAGGGGCAAGGTGATGCGCTCGATGGCAAAGCCCATGAAGGCGTCCTCCATGGGCGGCCGCCCTACGATGGTGTGTACGTAGAGGGGGTTTTTTCGGCGCGTCATGCATTCCACGTGGAAGACCGGATAGTCGTCCGCCAGGGAGTAGTAGCCCGTGTGGTCGCCGAAGGGGCCCTCCCGCCGAAGCTCCGAGGGGTCCACCCATCCTTCGAGGACGATCTCCGACTGGGCGGGCACCTCGAGGTCCACCGTCTCGCAGGGGACCATCTCCACGGCCTCCTTCCGCAGGAAACCGGCCAGGAGCATCTCGTCCACTTCGTCGGGAAGGGGCAGGGTGGCCGAGAAGTAGGTGGCCGGATCCGCCCCGAGGGCGACGGCCACGGGGATTTTCTCGCCCCGCGCCAGGGCCTTTCTGGCGTGCCGGGCACCTTGCTTGTGGATTTGCCAGTGCATACCCGTGGAAGTCTCGTCGTAGACCTGCATCCGGTACATGCCGCAGTTCCGCTTGCCCGAGGCGGGGTCCTTGGTGAAGACCATGGGGAGGGTGATGAAGGGCCCGCCGTCCCCTGGCCAGCACGTGCAGACGGGAAGGTCCAGGAGGGAGAACTGGCCCTTCTTGAGAACGACCTCCTTGCAGGGGCCGGACTTCACCGTCCGCGGCAAGAAGGAGGCCAGCTCCGCGAGCTGGGGGAGCATGCGGATCTTGTCCAGCAGGCCCTGGGGCTGCTTCAGGTCGAAGAAGGCCGAGATGCGATGGTCGATCTCGTCGTAGGACCCGAGGCCCAGGGCCAGCAGCATCCGCCGGTGCGTCCCCAACGCGTTGCCGAGGAGGGGAACGGCGCTCCCTTTCACGTTTTCGAAGAGAAGGGCGGGGCCCCCCTCCTTGACGGCCCGGTCCAGGAGTTCCGTGACCTCCAATCGGGGGTCCACCTCTTCTCTCACGCGAAGCAGATCCCCCGCCTTGTCCAGGACGGAAACGAATTCACGCAGGTCTTTGAAGGCCATGGGGGTCCCCTCTCCTCAGGCGCGGAACTTGGCCGCGTTCAAACCGCAGCGGCGGAGCATGCGGTAGATTTCCACCCTCTGCTTTCCAGACTCCTGGGCCATCCGGTTGATGTTGCCCCGATGCTTTCTCAGCAGCCGGGTGAGGTATTCCCTCTCGAATTGGAGCCGGGCATGGGCGTAGCTTCCCACTCCGCGTCCCGAGTAGCCCTGCAATTCGAAGGGCAGGTCTTCCCGCTTCAAGCGTCCCCCTTTGAGGTAGAGGGCGCAGAAGCGCATCCGCGTCTGGAGCTCCCGGACGTTCCCTGGCCAGGGATACCAAAGGAGGCAATCCATGGCCTCCTCGGCGATTCCGTCGAAGGGCTTCCCTAGTTCCCGGCAGTAGCTCTGAAGGAAGGTTCCCGCCAGGGGCGGAATGTCCTCCGACCGCTCCCGGAGCGGCGGGACCCGGAGGGGGAACGTCTGGATCCGGTAAAAGAGGTCCTCGCGAAACCGCTGGCCCGACACCTCCGCCGCGAGGTCCCTGGAGGAGGCGAAGATGAAGCGTACGTTGGCGGCCTTGGGCAGGGTTCCACCCTGCGGCAGGTATTCGCGGTCCTTCAGGATTTTGATGAGGCGCGCCTGGAAGACCAGCGGAAGATCGCCCACTTCGTCGAAGAAAAGGGTGCCGCCGCTCGCGTCCGCGATCTGTCCCCGGACGCCGTCCTCCCGGGCCTCGCCGAAAAACTCCCTCTCCAGAAGGTCTTCCGGGACCCCCTGACAGTTGACGACGACGAAAGGCCCCTTGTTGCGCGGGCTCTGAAAATGAATCTGGCGGGCGATGACGCCGCGTCCGGTGCCCGATTCGCCGAGGACCAGCACGGGGATTTCCGTGGGGGAGACGATGGCCATCTGCTCCCGCACGCCGATCATGGCCGGAGACTGGCCCATGAGGATGGCCTCCTCCGACTTGGCCAAGGGCTGGGAGGGCCGCCGTGGGGACCGCGCCAGGGCGCCCTCGATGCGCACGCGGACCTCCGGCGGACACAGGGGGGTGAGCAGGACTTCGGAGGCACCCCGGGCCAGGAGCGCCCCGGCGTCCTGCCTCCGGTCCTCCCTGAGGACGACCAGAATGGGCGTCCACGGGGCGAGCGTGCGCAACTGGGAGAGGAGGTTCTCGCCCCGCACGCCGGGCTGATCCAGGTCGGCGAAGATGATCTCCACCCCTCCCAGGGCCAGCCGCGCGAGGGCGTCCTCCCCGCTCTCCGCCCGCTCTTCCACCCAGTGCAGAGGGAGGCACGAGGCCAGCGCGTCGGCCGTCTCCGCCTCCCGTATCAGGAGCAGCGCCTTCGTCAACACGTCTCCACCCCCAGCACGTTCAGCTTCCTGAACCGGAGCGACGGCATGCGTTCTGACACCGCCACGCTCTGCCCCGCCTTGAGGCTGATTCCCAGCGTCTTCTCGGTCTCATCGCCCGCCGCTTCGAGGGCCGAAAGCCATTCTTGAGGGGTCCCTTGCAGGACGGCTCCCTGCACGGGTTCGGCCGCCCTCCCATTCCTCACGAGGAACCCTTCGGTGACGGGGAAGGCGACTCCGCTTCCTCCGCGCGCCGCGCGCCCCCCGCCCACCCTTGTCACCCAGAGCCCGAAGTCCAGGCTGTCCTCGAGGGCGCCCGACGGAGAGGCCGCCCGAAGGGCCAGCCGGCGCATTCGGGGCAGGCAGGGGTAACGGTAGGATTCCCGCCGGCCATGGCCCGACGGTGGGAGGCCGAGCTTCTCCGCCGTGGCGCCGTCGGTCAGGAAGCCGCGCAAGGCCCCGCCCTCGATCAGGGGCCATTCGCGAACCGCCCGTCCTTCGTCGTCCAACCCTCCCAGGCCGTCCTCCGGATCGGGCCCCTCCTCCAAGAGGTGCAGCCATTCCGGAGCCACGGGCTTTCCGATCCTGCCCGCGAAGGGGCCCGACCCATCCTCCGCGCGGTCGGCCTCGAGGAGGTGCCCGACCGCCTCGTGAAGGACCACCCCTGCGGCCCATGGACCCAGCACGACGGGGACTTCCCCCTGGGGCGCCGCGCCGCCTTCTCCCTGGCGGCGGACCCATTCGGCGGCCTGAACCGCCCCGGCCTCCAGCCGGGCCAGGCAGGAGCCGGGCGCTCCTCCCGCGGCGACCACGCGCGAGGCCTGACTCACCCGGCCGGATCTCCTTGCGACGACCCGAAGGTAGACCATGCCGCGAAACCTCTCCTCGGTGACGAGGGGCCCTCCTGGCCGCGCCGACCAGATCCTCTCCCGGGTCCGGTGGACCACCGCCGAGAACTCGGCCCCCGCGGGCGCGTTTCGGAGGGCGGCGGACTCGGCGACGGCGAGGACCTCCGACCACTCCTGGGCGGACTCCAGGGGCTCGAGGGTTTCCAGGGCTTCCTCCTTCGGGGGGGTGACCCGGGGAACCGGCGCCCCGGGGGCGGCCGCCTCCGAGGATTGGCTCAAGAGGCCCGCGAGTCGGGAAGGGTCCAGGCCGTCGCACCAGGCGTACCGATCCGAATTCCCGAGCCGGTAGCGAAGGCCGGCGCCCTCGTCGATCCCGGCGGAGGCTTCCGACGGGCCGCCCCTCTCCCACGCCACCCGGAGGCTCCTCCGGACCTGAGCGAAGAAGTCGGCCCCGCCGTCCCCTCCGGACGCCTTCGCCAGGAGGTCTGCGACTTCGGTTTCATCCACGCGCACGACTCCGCTCCCTCAGTTTTTCCCACACCCGGTCCACCTCTCGGCGCGTCCGGTCCAGGTCCCCCCCGTTGTCCACCACGAAATCGGCCAGGGGTCGTTTCCGCTCGTCGCCCCATTGGGCCGCGGCGCGCCGGTCCATTTCGCCATCCGGCCAGCCGGCGGCGCGCAGGCGCTCCCTTCTCACCTCCAGGGGCGCCGTGACGAGGATCGTGGCGTCGAACTCCCCCGCCGTCGCCGCTTCGAAGATGAGGGCCGCCTCGGACACCACGATGGCGTCCTCTCCCCTCTCTTCCCGGATCGCCTCAAGCCTCTTCCGACGCTCGCTCACCACCAGGGGGTGGAGGATGGACTCCAGGCGCTTCCTCGCGCCGGGGTCCGCGAAAACGCGGTCGGCCAGCGCCCTCCGGTCGATGCCCCCGTCGGGGCCCTCCACGCCCTCGAAAGCCCGCGCCACGGCGGCCACGGCCCGGCCGCCGGGGGCCAGCATCTCCCGGATCAGGCAATCGGCATCCAGCGTGATCGCCCCCTTCTCCGCGAAGAGCCGCGCCACGGTGGACTTGCCGGACCCGATTCCTCCGGTGAGACCTGCGTGGAACAAGGAGCCACCTCCCCGGGTCGCCTCCCCTGACCGTTGCACCATCAGGCGCCCAACCGGAGGCGGGCGGATTTCAGGGTGTTGGACAGGAGCATGGCGATGGTCAGCGGGCCCACCCCTCCGGGGACGGGCGTGTAGAAGGACGCCTTCTCCCACATGGCCGTGGGCAAGACGTCGCCCACGAGGGTCCCACCTTTCTCGCGAACGATCCGGACGCGGTTCTCGTCGCTTCCGAAGAGGCGGCGGGCCTCCTCGGGATCCGTCACGCGGTTCATCCCCACATCCACGACCACGGCCCCCTCCCGGATGTGGTCGTGGGTCAGGAGAGCGGTCCTGCCGATGGCCGCCACGAGGATGTCGGCTTCCCGGCACACGGCGGCGAGGTCCTGCGTCCGGGAATGGCAGATGGTCACCGTGGCGTGGGCCCTCAAAAGCAGGAGGGCCATCGGTTTGCCCACGATATGGGAGCGCCCGACCACCACGGCCCGGCGTCCCTTCAGGGGCACCTCATAACGCCTGAGAAGCTCCATCACGCCCGCCGGGGTGCAGGGCTCGAAACCGGGCCGGTCGAGGGTCATCAGGCCGAAGTTCACGGGGTGAAATCCGTCCACGTCCTTGGCGGGATCCACGGCCCGAAGGACCGCCTCCTCCTCGATTTGAGGCGGGAGGGGCAACTGGATCAGGATCCCGTCCACGTCCTCGCGCCCGTTGAGGGCGTTTACGACCGACAGGAGCTCCTCCGTCGTCGTGGAGACGGGCAGCTCGATCTTCTCGGAGAAGACACCCGCCTCCGCGCACGCTTTGACTTTGGACCCCACGTACACCCGGCTCGCGGGATGGTCCCCCACCAGCACGGCAGCCAGCCCGGGCGGCCTGAACCCGCGTTCCCGGAGGCTTCTGACCGCCGCGGCGACCTCGGCGCGGATCTCTTCCCCGATCTTCTTCCCGTCCAGGATGCCCGCCGTCATCGTCTCTTCTCCTTCTTGAAGGTGGCCCGGAAGGGGAACTCCACATCTTTGCCCTGGCGCCCCTGGAGGATCCCTCCGAAGATGAGGGGGATCTTCCGCACCGGGTAGGGATCGTCGTACTGGTAGACCAGAAGCCTCTCGATATGGGTCCCGGGGGGGAGGATCAGGGTCTTGACGAAGAGGCCTTTTCCCGCGGCGGCCAGCTTTTCCTGCCCCGCCTTGTCCCGGTAGAAGGTCTGGTAGAGGCGGACCTCGTCGAGGGCGGCCGCGTTTCCAAACAGCGTGTTGACGGGGGAGAAGGAGAGGTCCTCTTCCTTGTGGCGGTTCTCAAACCGAACCTTGAAAAAGACGTAGTTCTCCTCGGGCAGGACGTCGCGGAACGGGTCCTGGAGGCCCAGGCCGGCGAAGAAGCCGGCCCGGCCGGCCGGGTCCAAGGCGGAGACCCGGACCTCCATGGCCGCGTCCTCGACCACAAATGAATTCCCCTCCAGACGGACCCCTTGGGGCAGTTTGGCCTTGCCATCGGGCGAGAGTCCCACGAGCACCTGAATGACCTGGGAGGCCACCACCGTCGCCGCCCAGGCCGCCATGGCCAGCCCCGTCCATCCAGCTCTTCGGTCCATGCGGCCCTCCGCGGTGCATCAAAAGGATACACTTTCCGCGTGCCCTTGCCAATAGGCCCCTTGATCCATGGAGAGGGGCTCGAAAACTCCCTGAGACTCTTCGCCGTATACGTCCCTGTGTGGCCGCGGGAGGTGGTGACCATGAAAAGGTTTGCTTGGCTCTGGGTGCTCGCCGGCGTCGTCCTGATCGGGTTGTTGGGATACTGGTACAGCCAGCGGGGGACCGGCTCCTACCGCGGCCTCGCCGACCGGTTCCCCGCAAGCACCCTGGTCTTCGCGGAGATCCGTGAACTGGGCCAGTGGCTCACCATCGACCGCGAACAAGCGGAAGCGGCCAAAGCCGCCCGGGGCCAGGACCCGATGCTCCAGGTGCTCGGCCAGGTCTGGGCCTCCCAGCCCGTCCGGCCCACGGACCTTCCCACGGTCCTGGCGGGACAGCCCTTCGCCATCGGCCTCTGGAAGGCAGGCTCCGAGTTCCAGGTCGCCGGCCTCATCGAACTCGCCCCCGGACAGGCGGCCCAGCTCGAGGCGTTCCTGAAGGAACACGTGAAGGACGTGACGCCCGCCGGTGAGTCCGGCGGCGTGCGCCTCTTCAAGGTTGCGGAAATCGCCGGAAACCGGCATGGGGATTTCGACGAGTTCTTCTACGGTGTGGGCGAGAACTGGGGCGTTTTCGCCACGGGCCTTGAATCGGCCCGGGCCGTCCTCGTTCCCGAGGGAGACCGGCTCTCCGCCGACGCCGACTTCAAACGCACCCTCGCCCACCTCCAACCGGACAAGGGGGCGGTCCTGTACGCGGCCAGGGGCTTCTTCGGCCAGGCCCTCAAGGAATTGGCCGCCGTCAAGTCCGGCAAGGCCCCCGTCGAAAAGGGTACGGTGGTCCCGGAAACGCCGGGAGCCGGCCCGAAGGCGCCCGAGGAGACGCCTCCGGACAGGCCCGCCGAACCGTCCTTCGGGATGGGCAAGATGGGGGGCGAGATTCTGAAGGCGTTGGCCTCCCCCGCGCAGAAGCTGCTCGCCCCGGAGAGCGTAGGCCCGTTGGGTGTTTGGACGGGCCCGCCCGTCCAGGGCGAGGCCGAGGGCTGGCGGACTCGAATGTGGCTAGGCTTCGGGGATCCCCCCACGGGCCTCTGGAGGATCCTCGCCGAGGGAGGAGCGCGAACTCCCGACACGAGCGGACGGCTCCCCCGGGACGGAGAAATCTACCTCTGGGGCGGCGGCAAAGATCCGGCGGGGCTCTACAAGACCGCCATGGACGAACTCCAGAATGCCCTGCCCCCCGATCAAATGGGCTGGATCCGGGCGGGGATCGGCGCCGCCGAGGGCAGGTTGGGCCTTTCCTTCTCGAACGACGTCCTCCCGACCATCGGCGACGAATGGTCCTTCGTCCTCGGTTCCGCCGGGCCAAACTCGGGACACAAGCGCGCCGCGTTTCTGGTTTCCCTTCGCGACGCCCGGCGCCTGGAAGACATCCTCACCACAAAGATCGCCTCCCAGTTCCCGATCCAGCGCGAGGCATACAAGGGAGCCGGATTGTGGAGGTGGAAGTCGGAAGGGCCCGCGGGGGACGGCGCTCCCGTCTTCCTCGTAGCCGGCGGCTACGCCGTCGTGACGAACGATCCCGAGTGGGCCCTGGGCACGAGCCAGCCGGCGGGAAAGGCCTACCAGGAATTCGTCTCGCTCAAGGGGCAGGCCTCAGGAAGGGTGGTGGTCGACCCCGTCCTGTGGAACCAGAAGGCCTCCTCGCTCACGGTGGTGACGTGGCGGACCCGCGGCGACGGGCTGGAGGCGGAAGCCCGCTTTCCCGGTGAGCCCCTCCACCTGAAGGCGGACACCGACGGGATCCGCCCGGCCGTCACCGAGGAGCCCCCCGGACCCGCCCTCTGATTGCCCTCCCCCGAAGCCCCTTTTGGGGCGTTTGGGCCACCCGCGGTGCGGGTGGCCCTTTTCGCGGGGCACGGGCGGTGGCAAGGGGAGAGAAACCGGGGCGGGGCGGGGGATGGCCGCGCGCGGAGCCGTCACCCTCCTTTCGGGCGAAGGATCCCCTTCTCCAGGAGCTTCCGGAAGGCCTTGAGGGCCTCGGGTTCGGTGAGGGGGGAGACTTTGAGGATGGACGCCACATCCCAGGTGCCGTTGACCCGGGAGGCCAGAAACCCCTCCTGGGGAGACAGGTCCTCGGCGGCGAGCCGGTCCATGGGAACGGCGAGGACGAGGACCGTGGAGAGGGGCACCACGTCGCGGAAGTACACCTGGCAGGCGCCCCCCTCCGCCATGGACAGGCCCCGGTGGACCTCTTCGTCGTCGGGCATGGTCCGCAGGAGGTACCGGTAGAGGTGAACCGCCTCCTCGAACCGGCGCTCCTCCAGCGCCAGGGCGGCCTCCTCGAGGAGCCGCCTCTGGATGGAGGTGTAGGTGATCTCGTCCGGGGATTCCCGGGAGCCGGCCGTCTCGAGGTGCCCCTTGGCGTGGAGCCGGAAGGCCGCCTCCGAGACCTGAAACTCCGTGGCGTGGAGATCGAGGGCCACGTCGGCGATGCACTTCTGGCCGTCGAATCCTCTCCAGACCCGGTGGAGAAACGACCCCGAGGGCGCCGTGCCCGCGTCGGGCGGCTCTCCGGTTGGGCGAAGGACCGTCCGGCTCGTGGGGAAGACGGCTCGGATCCTTCCCCATTCGTCTTTCCGGCGTATGCCCTCCATGATGAGAGACGTGACGTCCAGGGAGATGTGGAACATGTCCTCCTGGGCGGAGTCCGCCTCCTCGAAGACGAACTGCCCGTCCTCCCAAAGAAAGAGGCCGTAGAGCGTCTCCTCGGCCTTCAGCGTCAGCATGGCCGCGAGCTCCGCCTCTTCCAGGATCCCCACCATCACGAGGATTTTCCCGAGCTTGATCCCCGTCTGGAGCTGCGTCTCCATCGCCTTGTTCAGCTGCTCCTCGGACAGGTAGCCTCGGCTGATGAGGAAGTGGCCCAGATATTCGCGGGGGTCCGACGAGGCGGTGGAATAGATCGCGCCGTCCTTGAAGTAGATTTTCTTTACGACGCCCTGCACGTTGCGGACGTGGAGGATCCCCGATTTTCGGCTCGACGAAAGAAGTTGGAGCACGTCGGAGAGCACGATGGTTCGGAGGTTGCCTTCGAGGCCCATGGGCCCTCCCAGCGCCCTATGGTAAACGCCCGAAGGCGCCCGCGCAATTCGGACCCCGGACCGGCGCCGCCGACCTTTTCATTTGCCGCAACCTGCGGTATTCTTAGGGCTTTAAAGGAGCCGAGGCATGCTGGAAGAAACGCCGTCCCTCGCCCTGACCTTTGACGACGTCACGCTGGTCCCCTCGCACTCCACCGTGCATCCCCAGCAGGTGGACACGGGCACCTTCCTGACACGCAAGATCCGGCTCAACATCCCCCTCGTCTCCGCCGCCATGGACACCGTCACCGAGGCGAGCCTGGCCATTGCCATCGCCCGCCAGGGTGGGATCGGCATCATCCACAAGAACATGAGCCTCGAGAGGCAGGTGGAGGACGTGGACCGCGTCAAGCGCTCCGAGGCGGGGATGATCACCAACCCCATCACCATCGGCCCGGAGCGGAAGGTCAGCGAGGCCCTCGATCTCATGCGGAAGTTCCGCATATCGGGCGTGCCCGTGACGGCCCCCGACGGACGGCTCCTGGGGATCCTGACGAACCGGGACCTGCGGTTCGAGGACCGGACGGACCTTCCCGTGAGCGACCTCATGACGAAGGAGAACCTCAAGACCGTTTCCGTGGGCACGACCCTCGAGGAGGCCCGCAGGCTCCTCCAGCAGTACAAGATCGAGAAGCTCCTCGTTGTGGACGACCAGTACCACCTGAAGGGGCTCATCACCGTCAAGGACATCCAGAAGAAGATCAAGTTCCCCAACGCCTGCAAGGACGAAATGGGCCGGCTCCGGGTGGGAGCGGCCCTCGGGGTTGGGCCCGATATCGTGGAGAGGGCCCAGGCCCTCCTCGGCGTGCACGTGGACGCCCTCGTGCTCGATTCTTCCCACGGCCATTCCCAGGCCGTCCTCGACGCCGCCGCCCTTCTCAAGGAGGCCCTCCCCGAAGCCCAGCTCATCGTGGGGAACGTGGCCACGCCGGAGGGGACCCGCGCGCTCATCGACCGGGGAGCGGACGCCGTGAAGGTGGGGATCGGTCCGGGCTCCATCTGCACGACCCGCATCGTCACGGGCGCGGGGGTGCCGCAGATCACGGCCATCAGCCAGTGCGCCCGGGAGGCGGCCAAGAGCGGCGTCCCCATCATCGCCGACGGCGGCGTGCGGTTTTCTGGCGAGGTGGTGAAGGCCCTCGCGGCGGGCGCCCACTCCGTCATGATCGGCAGCCTCTTCGCGGGCACGGAGGAGGCGCCGGGGGAGACCATCCTCTACCAGGGCCGCACCTTCAAAGCCTACCGGGGCATGGGCTCCCTCTCGGCCATGAAGGCGGGCTCCGCGGACCGGTACTTCCAGGAAGGCGAGGCGCCTCTCTCCAAACTGGTGCCCGAGGGCATCGAAGGGATGGTGCCCTTCAAGGGCACGCTCGAGTTCGTGGTGACCCAGCTCATGGGCGGCCTCCGCTCCGGCATGGGGCTCACGGGCAGCTCCACGGTGGAGGACCTCCGACGGAAGGCCCGCTTCATGCGGGTCACGACGGCGGGCCTGAGGGAGAGCCACGCCCACGACGTGGTGATCACCAAAGAGGCGCCCAACTACATGAAGGATGAATACTAGGCTTTCGCCGGCGCGGGATGGGATGTCCCGAGCCGCAGAGGTGGGCGATGATTCTGGAAGAGCACAAGCAGGAATACCGGACCCTGAGGGAGAAGTCCATCGATCTTCGGGGCTGTCTTTGACGAAGCCGGCACCCGGTCCCGCCTCGACTCGATCCACGCCCTGACCGCCGCACCCGACTTCTGGAACGACCCCCAGAGGGCCGCCGGACTGCTCAAGGAGCAGCGAGCCCTTGAGGGACGGATGAACGACCTGGCCCGGCTGGAGCGGCTCCTGGGAGACCTCGACACCCTCCTGGAGTTCGAAGCAGCGGGCGAGGACGCGGGCGCCGAATTCGGGTCCACCCTGGAGGCGCTCCGGCCCTTCGTGGAGGAGCTGGAGGTCAAGGCTCTCCTCTCCGGCGAACTCGACATCAACAACGCCATCGTCACGATCCACCCCGGGGCCGGCGGAACCGAGAGCCAGGATTGGGCGCTCATGCTCTACCGCATGTACGTCCGATGGGCCGAGCGTCGGGGCTACGGGGTCGACCTCTGGGATTACCAGGACGGGGACACGGCCGGAATCAAATCCGTCACCTTTCTCGTGAAGGGCGACTACGCCTACGGGTACCTCAAGGTGGAAAGCGGCGTCCACCGGCTCGTGCGCATCTCGCCCTTCGACGCCGCCGCGCGCCGCCACACTTCGTTCACCTCGGTCTACGTCTCGCCCGAGGTGAACGAGGAAATCGAGATCGAAGTGGCCGACAAGGACGTGCGCGTGGACATCTACCGAGCGGGAGGCCACGGGGGCCAGAACGTCAATAAGGTCTCGACGGCCGTGCGCATCACCCACTTCCCGACGGGCATCGTGGTCACCTGCCAGAACGAGCGGAGCCAGCTCCAGAACCGCGAGACCGCCTGGAAAATCCTGAAGTCCAGGCTTTACCAGCTCGAAATCGAGAAGCGCAACAAGGAGCGCAAGGCCCTGGAGGACTCGAAGAAGGACATCGCCTGGGGAAGCCAGATCCGGTCCTACGTCCTCCAGCCCTACCGGCTCGTCAAGGACCATCGCACGGAAACCGAGGTGGGCAACGCCGACGCCGTGCTGGACGGGGCCATCGATCCCTTCATCCTCGCGGCGCTCAAGGCGAGACTGGCCTGAAGCCGGGGATTTTCAAGGAGGACCCATGAACCCCTCCGACGCCCTCGAGCCCGTCGAGCCCACGACCCGGTCGCGGGCCCTGGGGGCTTACTTTCAATTCAAGGGCCTGGAGTGGTGCGCCGGAGGCGCCCTCCTGCTCCTGGCGGCCCTCCGCACGGGCCACTTCGGCGCATCCAGTCCCGTGCGGCTCGTCGCCTACTTCCTCCTGCTGTTCGCCGTTCCGGCCGTCCTGCTCTTCACGCTGGGGATTGTCGTCCGCATGAGGCACCCCGCGGGTTGGTGGTGCGGCGTCGCGTACTCCGCCGCCGTGGTCGTATCCAAGAGCGCCGTGGGGATCTCGCAGGTCCCCTTTCGCATGTGGTACTCCTTTTCCGACCGGCTTCCCCCCGCGACCCTCCTGGGCTTGAAGGTCTTCAACGTGATCACCGCCCTCGTTCTCGCTCTGGATTTGGCCGCCCTGCTGGCCCTCCTCTCCATCAAGGGCCGCGACTGCTTCCACATCGGGTGGAGAAAGGGGCGCCCTCCCCAGGACCGCCCGGTGGATTTGGAGGAAGGCGATGGGTGAGCGGCGAGGAAGAACCGCGGGGGACGGGCGTCCGGGACACCGTCGAACTCCCGGCGGATCCGGGTGCTCAGTCCTTGTCCCAGGCCAGGACCACGCGGCCCCGGCCCTTCTGCTTGGCGCGGTAGAGCGCGGCGTCGGCCGAGCGGATCAGATCGTCCAGGGTGAGGCACTCGGGCGTCAGGGCGGAGAGTCCGCCGCTGATGCGGACCACCCGACCGCCCGTATCCTCGGGGGACAGGGAAGCCACGGCCTCTTCCAGCCTCCGGGTCACCGTCAGCGCCTTCTGGGGGGCCGTCTGGGGAAACAGGACGGTGAACTCGTCCCCCCCGTACCGGGCGAAGACGTCGTACTTTCGCAGGTGGACCTGCGCCGCCTCGCACACGGAAACCAGGATTCGGTCTCCCAGTTCGTGTCCGCCCGTATCGTTGATCTCCTTGAAGTGGTCCACGTCGAAGATGAAGAGGGACAGCTGGAGATCCAGTCTCCGGCTTCGCTCCATCTCGGCCTGAGCGAGCTCCAGAAAGTGGCGGCGGTTGTAGATCTTGGTCAGCCCGTCTGTGGTGGAGAGCTCCAGCAGGAGGGCGTTCTTCTGCCTCAACTCGTCCTCGAGAATCTTCCTCCTCAAGTGCGCGGCGGCCCGGGCCACCAGCTCTCCCGGGTGAAAGGGCTTCACGATGTAATCCTGGGCGCCCGCCGACAGGAGCTTCACCTTCTGGTCCACCTCGTCCACCGCCGAGAGGATGAGCACGGGGACCTTTTCCAGCTCCGGACGCGAGGCCCGCATCTGAAGGAATTTGAACCCATCCATGGCGGGCATGACCAGGTCGCAGAGGACCAGGTCCACGGGGTTGTCCAAGAGGGTGCGGAAGCCCTCGATTCCGTCGCCCGCCTCCAGGAAGACGGTCTCGGGGTCCTCCGCCTTGAGGATCTCCCGGATCTCGACGCGGAGCCCCTGGGAATCGTCCACGATGAGGATGCAGGGAGGACGCCTTCCGGTCATGGCTTCAGCCTCTTCGAAACCTCGGCCAGCCTGGACGCGGCCTCCTCAAAGGCCGGGCTGCGCCGCGCCCGGGCCAGAGCCCCGAGGACATCCTCCTGAGGATACACCACGATGGCCGCGTCCGCCCCCGCCTCCAGGCACGCATGCAACCGATCGGGCAGGGGACCCACCCCGTCCAGAGCCCCCATGGACAGATCGTCGGTGAGGAGGATGCCCCGCGCTCCCATGGCGCGCAGCTCTTCGTACACTTCGCGGTTCAGGGACGTGGGGGAGGGATCGGCGTAGGTCTCCGCCGCGGCGTGGGCCACCATGACCGCGGGCGCCGTCGCGGCCAGGCGTCGGTAGGGTTCGAAATGGTCCCTGCGGGCCTCGGCGCTTCCCTCCAGGACGGGAAGCTCTACGTGGCTGTCCACTCGGGACCCGCCCAATCCCGGGTAGTGCTTGAGACAACCCCGCACTCCGGCGCGCTCCAGCCCCCGGAGAAAGGCCCGGCAGCACTCCGTGACGACGCCTGGTTCTTCCCCGTAGACCCTCCCCTCCAGACCCGTTCCAGGCAGGGCGGGGCCGAGATCGGCGACGGGCGCGAAGTCATCCGTGAACCCAAGGTCCTTCAGGTGCTCCCCCATTTCGAAGGCGAGGGCCTCCACCCGGGCGGCATCGCCTTTCATTTCGGAGGCGCCCGGGTAGCGCGCGCCCAACGCGGAAAGGCGGCTCACCCTTCCGCCCTCCTGGTCCAACGCGATCCTGGGAGGCGCTTCGGGAAGAGCCTCCCGCACACAGGCGCACAGCTCGCGCACTTGGGAAGGGCCTTTGAGGTGGCGGGCGAAGAGAAGAACCCCATACGGGCGGACCTCTCGGAGGAAGCCCTCCAGCTCCCGCCCCGGGGCCCATCCGTCCGGCGTGACGAAGAGGGGGGCGGGGGTCATTTCGGAACCCCGGACGGCGGAGGGGAAGGAAGGTCTACGGCGTGGAGCCAGGGCGTCCGCGAGGAGCCCCACGCCAGGACCCAGACCCGGGAGCCGTCCAAAACCGGCTCCATGAGCAGGCTCCCCTCGGGGCACCTCCAGGTCCAGACGGCCTTTCCGTCCGCGGGGGAGAGCAGGACGAGGCGGTTCCCGGCGGCTTCGGCCAGAAGGAGCCCCTGAGGGATTCTCCAGGGGCCGAAGGCGGGGCGCCCCTCGGTCCGGTAGTGCCAGGCAACCTGGCCCGAGGGCCGCAGGGCCCTCACGAAGTGGTTCGTCGTGGCAAAGAAGACGAGTCCGTCCGAGGCCGCTGGAGGACCGGTCAGACCGCCTCCCGCGCGGTACTTCAGGATGAGCCGACCGTCCCGGTCTGCAAGAGCCACGAGCGCGCCAGAGGAGGTCCCCGTGTAGATCCGGTCTCCCGCGAGGACGGCGCTCTCGGGGGACCCCTTCTTGGGCGCCCACGTCCAGCGGAGGTCCCCTTCGGGGCCGAAACGCGCGGCCTCCTCCCCGCCCCTCACCCACCAACCTCCGTCGGCGAGGGCGTTCGCGGAGGCGGCCGGAAACGACAGGGTGCGGACGTCGCCCGAAGGGAGAATCAGCCGATCCCTGCAAAGCACGGCAGGGCGTGGACGACCCGGGAGCAGAGCAACGGCGCCCTCCAAGCCGTCTCCTTCGATCTTGGGGAGTCCATCGGCGATCCGCCAGAGGAGCCCCTTTCCGTCCAGGACCCACACGGCCCCGGCGCAGGACACGGGAGCCACTGTCGGATCCAAACGGGCCATGGAGCACTGAGGCGCGGCTTCTCCGGGCGAGAGGATCTGCATCCTCCCCTCCTCCCCGAAGAGGTAGAGGGTTCCGCCGAGAACCACCGGGGGCCAGCGGACCTCAAGGTCCAGCCCCAGCCCCACCGCCGAGGCCGCCGAAGCAATGAGGAGGCAGGCCGCGCCAAACAGGAGCCTCCGCTGGATCCGGGGAGGTCTCATGGTCCTTGCCGGCTCAGGAGCGGTCGGACGGCTCGAGCTTCTGGATGAGGGACGTGTTGTACTCGATGGCCTTCTCCGCCTCCAGCTCCTTCCTCCGAGATTC
Organism: Acidobacteriota bacterium; assembly: GCA_040752915.1. Classification (NCBI taxonomy): domain Bacteria; kingdom Pseudomonadati; phylum Acidobacteriota; species Acidobacteriota bacterium. Next base: position 4,493 of record JBFMHB010000016.1, on the reverse strand, counting down.
CAAGTAGTCGTCAAGAAAACGAGTGGCGGCCTCGCGACGCTGAGTCCTGTCGAACTCCGGGCGCTGCTTCTCGAAGGCGGCCAGGTCGGCCGCCTGCTTCTCGGTCACCACCCCCACCACGTAGGCGAACTTGGTTTTCACGGGGCCCACGACGTCGCCCACGTTGGCCTTGAAGAGAGCCTCATTCAACTGCGCGTCGAACCCGACTCCGGGAAGACTGCCCTTCGCGTTGATGAGCCCCGAAGCCTGCGCCGAGAGTCCGGCGGCCTTCGCCTCGGATTCGAGGGCCGAGGCGCTCACGGCGGCGGCGCGCAACTGGGTGGCTCTTGTCCTGGCGTGCTCGAAGGCCCTTTCGTCTTTCCACTGGCGCTCCAGGTCCTGGCGAACCTCCTCGAAGGCCGCGGGGTGAGGGGGCTCCACCTTGAGGACCTTGAAGCGGACGAAGGTGTCGCGGACCTTGATCTCCTCCGACCACTTGCCCGCCTCGGCCTTGAAGACCGCTTCAGCCAGCTTGGGGTCCCGGCCCAGCGCGCCCATCGTGTCTTTCTTGGCGAAGGGCTTCTCGATCTTGACGACCTCCAGGGAGAACTTGGCGGCCGCCGCCTTCACGCCGGCCTCGTCCTTCGCCTCCGCGAGGGCCTTGCGGGCCTCTTCCAGGAGCGTCTTGGTCTGATTCTGGTAGGCGGGGTCGCCGAGGATCATGGCCTGGCGGACCTGCTCCTTCACCTCGTCGAAGGGCTTGGCGCCGCCGCCGATCCCCGTGAGCCGGATCACGTGGTAGCCGAAAGCCGTCTCCACCGGACCCAGCACCTCACCCACGGTCTTGGCCTGGTCGAAGACCGCCGCGGAGAAGGCGGGCACCATCCTCTCCCGGGGGAACCAACCGAGGTCCCCGCCCTGTCCCGCGTTGGACGTGTCCTCCGAGAACTGGCGGGCCAGGACCGCGAAATCGCCTCCCGCGCGGACCTTGGAGAGCACCTCCTCGGCCTGCTTCCGGGCCTCCGCGCGCTTGGAGGGCGGCTCGCCCTCGGAGGAGCGGATGAGGATGTGGCTCGCGCGCCGTTGGTTCGCGGGGGTGGAGAACTGCGCGAGGTGGCTCTGGTAGTACTCCTTCAGTCGGCCCTCGTCGATCCGGATGGCCCGCCGGATCGAGGCCTCGGAGACCTGGACGAACTCCATGGACCGCTTCTCGGGCGCCTCCAAATCCTTCTTGCGGGTCTCGAAATAGGCCTTGAGTTCGGCCTCGGTGGGGGGGGGCACCTGCTGGAGGAACTTGGCCGATGGGACGAGGGCGAGCATGGCGTTGACCTTCTCGTTCTCCTCGACGAAGCGGCGCTTCAACTCCTCCGGAGGAACGTAGGAGGCGTCTGTCAGGAAGTTCCGGAGCTTCTCCACGACGAGTTCGTTCCGCATCACCGCCTCGAACTCCGAGGCGGAAATGCCCATTCTGGCGAGAGTCTCCGGATACTCGGTGGCGGGATCCTGAAACTGGTACATGCGCTGGATGGCTTCGGCCACTTCCTTGTCGCCCACGTGCAGGCCGTACTTCCTGGCGAGCTGGGCGAGGATGATCTGGTCCGCCATCCCGTCGGCCACGCGCTGGGGGGCCCCCTTCAGGAAGCTGTCGCTGAAGTTATCCCCGAGCATCCGCTTCATCTGCTCTGTGTAGAAGCGGTACTGGAGCTGGAAGACGCCGGGAGGAAGGCTGTCCTCGCCGACCTTCACGGCGAACTCCGGCCCGAACATGGAGGCTCCCCTCTCGGCTTCCAGGCCGCCTCCCCACATGGTGAACATGGCGGCGATGAAGGCGAAAACGAGAATCCAGAGGAGGATCTTGAGCGATCCCATGGTGCGCATGGTCTTGAGCACGTTCATCGAGGCGGTCCTCCAAAGTGCAAGAACTTCATTCTACTCGCCATTCCAGCCCCGCGCAAGGCTTGTGGCCCACGGCGGGGAACGGCGCCGCCGCGGCGGAGCGGGGCCAGAGGGGTCGTCCGGCCAAGGGTCCTCCCGCGGGTTCCGGCCGGCGAAAGGGCCTCTCCTCCCGGGGTGGAACCCGGCATCTCGAGGCCGCGCCGATTCATTGATTCGCGGTATCGTTCCCCCTACACTGGCTTCGGAGGCCTGATGGGGAACGCGCGGAACCTGATGGTGGTGGCCGGGGAGCACTCGGGCGACCGGCACGCGGCGGCCCTGGTCCGGGCCTTCGGCCGGACGGGCGCCGCGGCCTCCTGGTTCGGCGCCGGAGGGCCCGCCCTGGCGGGAGAGGGGGCCGAGATCCTCGTTCCCATGGAGCGCCTCGCGGTGGTCGGGATCGGAGAGGTCCTGTCCCGTCTCCCCTCCCTTTGGCGGGACATGGGGCTCCTCAAGGAGGCGCTGAGCGCGCGGAGGCCCGACGCCGTCGTCCTGGTGGACTTCCCCGACTTCAACTTCAGGCTGGCCCGAAAGGCGCGGGCCCTCGGGATCCCGGTGGTGTACTACATCACGCCCCAAGTCTGGGCCTGGAGGAAGGGCCGGGCGCGGTTCTTGAGGGACGCGGTGGACCTTTGCCTCGTGATCTTTCCCTTCGAAGAGACCTTCCTGCGGGAGCGCGGCGTGAACGTCCGGTTCGTCGGCCACCCGCTCGCGGAGCTGGCCGGGCCGCCCTCCCCCCGGGGGGCCTTCCTCGGCCGGCACGGACTGCCCCTGGACAAGCCCGTGGTGGCGCTGCTGCCGGGAAGCCGCGCCTCGGAGGTCCGGCGCAACCTGCCCATCCTCGCCGAAGCGGGATCCCTCCTCGCCGGGCGCCGGCCCGGGATCTCCCTGCTGGTGCCCTGGGCGGAGGGCCTTCCCGATTCCCTTTGGGAACCCTTCGCGGGCGGTCCGCTCCGCCGGGTGGCCGGCGAATACCTGGACGTGCTGGGCCACGCGGACGCTGCCGCCGTGGCCTCGGGGACGGCCACCCTCGAAGCCGCCCTGATGGGCGTTCCGCAGGTGATCGTCTATCGCGTGAAGAAGATCACCTACGAGGTGGGCCGCCGCCTCGTGAGAATCCCAAGGGTGGGTCTGCCGAACGTCGTGCTGGAACGGGAGGCCGTCCCCGAACGGATCCAGGACGCTTTCACGGGCCCGGGCGTGTGCGGGGAGCTGGAGCGGATGCTGGCGGACGGGGTGCAGGCGAAGGACCGGGCCGCCGCCATCGCCGCGGAGGTCCGAAACAAATTGGGCGAAGGCCAAGCCTCCGCCCGTGCGGCGCGCGCGCTGGTCGAATTCGTGGAGGGGATCAGACGGCCTTCTGGACCTTGCCGGCCTTGATGCACTTGGTGCAGACGCGCAGGGTCTTGGTGGTCCCGTTGACGTCGGCCTTCACGTTCTGGAGGTTGGGCAGCCAGCGCCGCTTGGTGAGGTTGTGGGCGTGGCTGACGTTGTTGCCCACGGAGGGCTTCTTTCCGCAGATATCGCACACCTTCGCCATGGTGAAACTCCTTCGCGAAAGCGCATTTATACCAGAAGATACGCCGAAGCGCAAGAGGACGGAGGGGCCCCAATCCCGTGAAGAAGCGAGAAAAAGGGCGCGGAAGGCGCGCGGAACCATGAACCGAAGGAAAGACCTTCTTCACCTATCAAGGGATCGGGGCGCCCTCGCGCCTTCGGCGAGGGCGCGCCAAGGGTGGGGTGAGGCTCCACGGGCTCTGCCCGCGGAGCGGGGAGGGAAGGGCGCTCCCCGTCGAGGAGAAAACGGGGTTTCCCTCGTGAAAGACAGCTTTTCTCGAAGGTTTCGCCCTTTCCATCGCGGAATCCGGCAGGGGTTGTGACGCGGCAAGAGGGCCTGTTCACGAAGGCCCTCGGGGGAGATCGGGCCATGAACGACGAAAGCGCCTTCGAACGGGGAATGCGGCGGCTGAGGGAGGTGGACGGCGAGGTGGGCGTGCGCGCCGTGGAGCGCCTGAGGGCCATCTCGCCCGACCTGGCCCGGTACATCGTGGAGTTCGCCTTCGGGGAAGTCTACTCCCGGCCCGGCGTCGATCCGAAATACCGGGAGGCGGCGGCCCTTGGCGCCCTCACCGCCCTCGGCCACACGAGGCCCCAGCTCAAGACCCACGTTCACGCCGCCCTGAACGCGGGGCTGTCCCGCGAGGAGATCAAGGAGATCCTCCTCCTCATGGCCCCCTACGTGGGCTTTCCTTCGGCCCTCAACGCCATGTTCGCCGCCCAGGAGGTCTTCGACCGCACCGGACCGGAGGGCGAGGAGGCCCCGTAGGGCCGCGTCCAGCCCGACCAGGTCCATGTCGCGAGGGTTGTCCTCATGACTAGGGGTCACCCATTAGTCGGCCCCTGTCAACGGGCACTCTTTTCCTTGGCGGCCTCTTCTCTTGGCCGCGTCCTTGGACCCTTCTCGTAGGGCCAGGCCGTTGGGGCTCCGGTGGCTGCGCGCCCTCGTCGTCGGGCTTCGGTGTCGCGCCTCTGAAGGACGCGCACCAGTCACCCATCAGGATCAAGGCGGTGGCGGGGCG
>JBFMHB010000015.1 GCA_040752915.1 Acidobacteriota bacterium | reverse complement strand
GTCAGCCTCATCCTGGAGCACCCCTCCTTGCGGGGGCGGCGCCCCTCCACTTGTTTACTTCCTTTCGGCAAGATTCTTAGGTGAGGCAACGAATCCATTTCGGAAAGAAATTAGCTGAGGCAAGTCGGGGGATTCCCCTGGCGGGGGGGGCCGCTATAATGTCGGCAGGAGGTTCCCATGAAACCCTCCCCGCGAGGCATCGTCTGGATCGGTCTTGTCATGCTCCTGTCCGCCATGCCGGGCCCGAACGCCGAGGCGGCGACCTATCACGGCGGCCGGTCCGGAGGGGGCGGAATATTGTACGGAGGCGATTCCGTGACCTTTGAGGCCGGGGCGAACCCCGCTCCCGACGGTCTCTGGATCAAGGTGGTGGCCGGTCAAGGCGCCGCGATCATGACGGACGGCGCCGGCCATGTCTCCGGCGCGGACTTTTACCTGAGCGCGGGCCATCTCCTCCTGTTCACGACCCAGCCGCCCTTCACCCTCTATTTCCAGGGAGCCGCCCTGCAGGTTGCCTTCGGCGGCACGGTGCTCAACCGGCCCCCCTCGGCGGTCTGCGGTACCGGCGGGAACGGCCCAGTCATGCTGCGCACCAACAAGCTTCTGAACGTCCACGCCGAAACCCGCGGAGGCCCGGACCCCAGGGTGGACGTGACGGCCTTCCTCTCCACCACGCCCGTCCGAAGCGGCGACCTCGACTTCTACGTGGCCAGCGACGCACAGGCGCTGGGCAACGCCTCCGTGGACACCTGCGCCGATCCGAACTGCTGCAGCCCCGTGAATCCGTCCTTCCCCATCAAGAACCTTTCCCAGGGGGCCTTCACGCTCTTTCAGGTCTCCACGGGGGGGGACTTCGCCATCGACTGGGACGCCCAGGTTCCCCCGGTCCTGACCTGCGCCGCCACCGCGTCCCACTCGAGCGGGACCGCGCCCCTTGCCGTCGCCTTCACGGCGGAAGCCTCGGGCGGATCCCCTGGGTACGCCTGGAACTGGTCCTTCGGAGACGGAGCGCGGTCGACCCTCCGAAACCCGACCCACACCTACAAGAGCGGCGGGAACTTCACCTGGCGGCTGACGGTCACCGATGCCGCGGGAATCACCTGTGCCAAGACCGGACAGGTGAGGGTCACCGCCGCCCTGAGCGTAACGGCCTCCCCCAATCCCCGCCAGGGCCCCGAACCCCTGACGGTTCAGTTCGCCTCCACGCCCAAGGGAGGGACGGCCCCCTACGTCTTCTCCTGGGACTTCGGCGACGGGTCCACTTCAACCCTCGAAGACCCGGTCCACACCTTCGTTCAGAGCGGCGCCTTCGACTGCCTGGTGACGGTGACCGACGCCCAGGCCCGCACGGCGATCGCCTCCGCCCCGGTCTACGTCGGCGTTCCCATACCCCCTGTCATTGAATCCGCCAAGATCCTCACGAATCCGTTCAGGCTACGGCTTGCCGGCAGGGACTTCCAAACGGGCGCCTCGGTCCTCCTCGACGGTGTCCCCTCACCGGGAACGAACTTCAAGAGCGCCGAGAAATTGATCTTGACGGGAGGGAAGGACCTCAAGGCCCTACTGCCCAAGGGACGGTCCGTCTCCATTCTGGTAGTGAACCCGGACGGAGGGACTTCCGAGCCCTTCGCCTTTACCCGGTGAGGAGGCCGCTCAGCCTCCAAGGGCCAGACGTTCCCTGATTTTCTGGAGGGCCTCGGAGGCCGCCTCCCGGACCTCCTCGTCCCCGTCGCCCAGGGCCTCTTCGAGGGCGTGCAGAGCCTCCGGGTCGCCCACCTCCCCCAGGGCAAAGGCCGAGTCACCTCGGATCCTGGCCTCCGTCGACCTGAGGCCCTCCAACAACGGAGGAACCGACTCCCCGGCGAGGGCCCGGTCGCGGCTCGCCAGTTCCGAGAGGAGGAGAGTGGCCGCCAGCCGCACGCCCAGATCGGGAGCGCGGGAGGCGAGCCACCCGGCGTCCCTTGGCGAGAGAATCCCGGCCGCCAAGAGCAGCCCCGCCTCCTCCCTTTTCTTGCGGCGGAGCAGATGGGCCAGGGTGTGGCGCCCCCCATTTCCCTCCGCTGCGGCTCGTATGGCCGCCAGCGCTTCCTCCTCCTTCAAGCTACCGAAGAGGCGCGTCTCGCCGGATCCGATGACCGTCCAGGGGACCGCGGACAGAGCAGGCGGCAAGGCTTCTTCCGGAACCGCTTCCGCATCCACGAGGTGAAGAGAGAGACGCGGGTCCGCCGCGGCCAGGGAACAGGCGAGCGCCATCACGCCTGCGCTCGCACTGCACCATCGCGCCCCATAGACCGTCACGGCGGGCAACTCGACCAGGTTTTCAAGGGCCGAAAGGGTGTCCGGACCCACGGGGCGCGACCCCCGCGCCAGGCTTTCCAGCAGCCCGAGAAATGGGGCCTCGGCGTTCTGATCCGGGATCATGTCCCAAACGATGGCGCCCGCCGAAGGCCTTACCACGCTCAGATTGAAACGGCAAGGCGGATCGCAGGGCTCTTCATGGATCTGGAGCCCGGGAATCGCCCATTCGGCCCGGCGCCGCACGACCGCCCATGCGGCGCCTTCTGGCCCTCCGCGCGGCACCTGCGCGGATACCCGGATGGGCGCCCCGGGAGGCCCGGGCCAACCCAATCCGCGCGCCATCAGGCCCCCGCGGCGGAGGCCTCGCCGTTTCCCTTCATCGTCCGGAACCGCTCCATCCCTTCCACGAGGATGCGGGCCGCGCGCTCCAACTTGGCCGCTTCGAGCACGTAGGCCACCCGGATCTCGTTTTGCCCGAGTCCGGGGGTGGCGTAGAACCCGTCGCCGGGCGCCACCATAACAGTTTCCCCGTCGATCTGCCAGTCCGAGAGAAGCCACCGCGCGAAGTGGTCCGTGTCGTTCAGGGGCAGTTTCACGATCATGTAAAAGGCCCCCTGCGGCTTCCGGAGGATGACGTCCGGGTGCATCGTCAGGCCCTTGAGAAGCACGTCCCTGCGGGTTTGGTATTCGGCCCGGATGGGGTCGAAATAGGACGGGTTCATGCGATACGCGGCGATGGAGCCCACCTGCTCGATAGTGGGAGGGCAGAGCCGGGCCTGCCCGAACTTGAGGGCCGATTCCATGATCTTCCGGTTGCGGCTGATGAGCGCCCCCACCCGGGCGCCGCAGGCCGAAAAGCGCTTGGACACCGAATCGATCACGATGACTCGCTCTCTCACGGAGGGCAGTTCGAGAAGGCTGTGATGGACCGCCCCCTCGTAGGTGAACTCCTTGTACACTTCGTCCCCGATGAGGAACAGGTCGTGGCGTACGGCGACCTCGGCCAGGATCTCCAGCTCCTCGCGGGTGAGTATCGTCCCCGTCGGATTGTTGGGCGAGCAGACGAGGATGGCCCGGGTTCGGGGGGTGATGGCGCGTTCTATGATCTCCCGCGGCGGGAGCCGGAAACCATCCTCCGCCCGCGCCGTAACCGGCACGAGCCGGATCCCGGCCATGGCGGCGAAACCGTTGTAGTTGGTATAGAAGGGTTGGGGCAGGATAACCTCATCGCCGAAGTCTCCCACCAGGTTCAGGGCGAACAGGGCCGCCTCGCTTCCCCCGGTGGTGATCATGACGTCCCTGGCCTCGAGTTCGATGGAAAACCGTCGGAAGTAGTCGGCGATGGCCTGACGCAGTTCCGGAAGCCCGTCGCTGGGCCCGTAACTCAGCACCTTCTCTCGGTTGCGAAAGTCCGCCACCGCTTCCAAATAGGCTTCCGGGGTGGCGATGTCGGGCTGGCCGATGTTGAGGTGATGGATCCTCACGCCTCGCCGCTTAGCCTCGAGCATGAGCGGGGCGAGCTTTCGGATGGGAGATTCCTGGACGGTCAGCGCGCGCCTGGACAGGTTCATGAACACCTCCCGCCCCCTGCCGATCGGCGGGGGCGCCCGGGATCAGGTCTCCTCGATGACCTCCACCTCGTAGGTGTACTCGGCCGTTTTCCGCAGCATGGCCCCGATGGAGCAGTATTCTTCGTCCGACAGTTCGACGGCGGCCTTGACGCGGGCGGGGTTGAGGTTCTTCCCTCTGACCGTGTACTTGGCGTGGACTTTCACGTAGACCCTCGGGTTCTCGGCCGCCCGCTCGCCGGAGATTTCCATCTCGATTCCGCGGACGTCCTGCCGCATCTTCTGGAGAATGGACACGAGGTCGATTCCAGAGCACCCACCGAGCCCCATGAGGACGTATTCGATGGGTGACGGCGCGGCTCCGTCCCCACCGTTGAAGGTGCTGTCCATCATGATCCAGTGGTTCGACTCGGACCGCGCCGCAAAGGCGCTCTTTTCGACCCAGGTCACTTTCACCGGCATGCTCCCCTCCTCCGGAAGGAGCCATTATTGGACGGCGTTACCCACTTGGCAACCCCGGAAGGAGTCGCCCTGCGTGCGGCAGGTGCTATCATCGCTCCGGGATCCCTCAGGAGCGCCATCCATGCGGACGATCGTTCTGGGCGACGTGCATCTGGGCTCCAAGCTCTGCCGCTGCGGCTGTCTTCTCCGCGTTCTCGCATCGGCCCGGTGGGACCGGCTGGTTCTCAACGGGGACATCTTCGACGACCTCAACTTCCGGAGGCTCAACAGGAACCACTGGAAAATCCTGGAACTCCTCCGCGACCTGGGAAAGGACCGGGAGGTCGTCTGGATCCGGGGAAACCACGACGGGTCGGCTGGGCTTCTGGGGCACCTGCTCGGGGTCCGGGTTTACGAGGAGTTCCTCTTCGATTACAAAGGGGGAAAGGTGTACGTCGTCCACGGGGATCAATTCGATACCTTCCAGAAATCCGCGCGGAAGGTCCGGAGCCTTCGCGACCTCTTCTACGGGTTCGCCATCTGGTTCGACGTGCCTCGGAAGACCGCGATCCAGTGGGTCCAGCGCTCGAGCTACGTCTTCGAACGGGCGGCCCGGAGGGTCAAGGAGGCCGCCGTGGCCCGGGGGATCGAGCTGGGTGCTTCCTTTGTGGTCGCGGGACACACCCACCGAAGAGAGGTGGAACGGACAGAGGGCGTCCTCTTCCTGAATCCGTCCTCCTGGCTCACCTCTACTCCCGCCTATGCGCTCTTCGACGAAGACGAGCCGGCGCCACGCCTCATCACGGTTCGAGCCGTGCGGCCCTCCCTTTTGAAGCGCGCCCTTGCCCGGACTTCCCTCTCCAAACGGCGCGTCCCGGACCGAGGGCCCGGGACGTGCGAAGGTCTCGATTAACCCCTCCAGCGGATTCCTCAGGGGAGGAGGGGCTCCACGACGAGGGTCTTGGGGGAGTAGGTCAGGCGCGCCCTGTCCACCTTGAGGGTCAGCTGGTTGCCCCGGATCTCCAACGATCCTTCCAGGACCTGCCCCGCCGACAGCGAAAGAGGCTGGCCGTCGAGGGTCATGTAGGGGACCTCGCCGGCGGCGAACCCCGCCGTCATGCCCTTTCGGGTCTCGATCAGGATGGGGCGGGAGGAGGCGAACTCGAAGTGTCCCTCTCCCACCAGGCTGTAATACTTTTCGCGGATCTCCCGCGTGCGGTCCAACTTCAGGATCCCGTTCGGCGCGTATCGGTTGCTCCATCGGACCTGGGGATTCGCGAGGGCCGCCTCGAGGTTGATCCGCACCACGAGCCCATCCGCCTGAGTGACGGCCCGCTCCCTGGCCTCGCGCTCGGCCTGGGACCGCGCCAACGCCTCCCCCTCCTCCCGGCGGAGGTCGGCGAGGTTCGCAAAGCCCAAGTCGGCGGGCGTCGCCGCAGCGGAGACCATGGCCAGGGTCGGGCGCAGGGATTCGCGGGAGGTCTTTTCGAATTCCGCCTTCCAGTTCACCCCGATCCGGTCGAGGATCAGAGCCAGAGCGCAACCCGTCGCGGCGAAGCGGGCACCCGTGATTCCGGCTCCCTCCCGGCCTCCGTCCCCGAGCCGCCTGCCCAGGTCCGCGGCCGCCCCGGCCGCGTCCGTCCGGCTCCTGGCCACATAGCCCGCATAGGCGGCGAGGCCCTCGTCCGCCTCGGTGCGCCACTCGTAGGCGCGGGCGGCTTCGGAAAGGACCGACTGGCGGCGCTCGCGCAGGGAGAGAAAGGCGGCCACCAGCCCGGGAAGGTCGATCTTTTGAGCGCCGAGCGCCCGCAGCAGAATGGCGCCCTCGGCCCTGGACAGGGCGTTGAATTCGGCGTCGTACAGAGGGAACTCCGTTTCGGGTATGCCCACGGGCTGGGGGAAGCCCCGGTAGGCCTCGAAGACCTGGAACGCCCGGGAGTATAAAAACTCCGTCGCGGCCGGTCCTGGCGCCGGGGGGAGGCGGTCGGCGGAGACCCATTGGCCCAGGCGGCCCGCCACCGGACCCGTGCCCTCCCTCGGAGGCTCACCCGAGGGGATGGGACCGAATCCCACGCCAGGAGCCGACGGGTCCGCCGGCTGGAATTCCTGCGGCAGGGGATCCACGTGGAACAGAAGCGCCGACTTGGAAGCGGGGTCAAAGACGAGTATGCAGACCTGCGTGAAAGAGAATCCGGGCCAGATAGCCGAATCCCCCGCGGCTCCGGCGCCCGCATCCCGCACCTGCGGAATGGCCCTGACCAGAGGAGGAGGAACCTGCGCGTGGGCGCCGAGTAAAACGCTGAGGAGGAGAACCGCGGCGGCGGTACGGACGATTGGCATGCACACCTCCGGAAGCCGAAAGAAGAGATTTTGAACCGGACGCCACCCTCGTGCAAGTCCCCCGCCCCCCTGGTCCGCCGTGCGGGCCGGCGTAGTATACTGGCTTCAGCGGGGAGGGCATGTTCCTAAAAGACCAGCGCGTGGGGAAGTACCGGGTAGAAAAGCCCCTGGGAAACGGGGGCTTCGGCGCCGTTTACCTGGCCGAAGACACGGTCATCGGAAAAATGGTCGCCCTCAAGATCCCCCACCGGCAGAACCTGGCCGAGGAGGAGATCGCCGCCGAGGCGCGCCTCATGGCGCCCTTGAGTCATCCCCACATTGTCTCCGTCCTGACGGCGGACCGCGACCCGGAAACCAGCGTCTTTTACATCGTGATGGAGTACGTGGAGGGCGAATCCCTCGCCGAGAAGCTGACCCGCGAGGCCCGCATCGAGGAGCCCCAGGCCCTCACCTGGGCCATCCAGATCACGGATGCCGTCCGCTACGCCCACTCGAGGAACCTCCTCCACCGAGACCTGCGTCCCTCCAACGTTCTCCTCACCCGGGACGGCACGGCCAAGGTGGTGGACTTCTCCATCTCCCGCCTGTTGGAGCGGGATCCCTACGCGTCCACCCGAATCGGGTCTCCGCCGTACATGGCGCCCGAGCACTTCCAGGGACGCGCCACCTTTGCCTCCGACGTCTACTCCATCGGGGTCATGCTCTACGAGATGGTCACCGGCGTCCTGCCCTTTTTCGATATCAACCCGGCGAAGATCGAGGAACTCGTGGCCGCGGGTCGGTTCACGCCGCCTAATCTCAAGAACCGCCAGGTCAGCAAGGCCTTTTCCGATGTCGTGGCGCGGGCCATGGCCAGGGACCTCTCCCAGAGGTACCGTTCCGCGGACGACCTCCTGACGGATCTCAAGCACCTTCGCCTGTCTCCCCGAAAAGAGAGAGAGCTGAAGGAGATCCGCGAGCGGATCGCGGCCCGCGATGCGCCCCGCGAGGCTTTTTGCTTTCACTGCCGGCGGCCCCTCCCCCGCAGGGCCGTCCAGTGCCCCTTTTGCGGTCAGAGGCAGTGAGGCATACCTGGAAGGGCCTTTTACAAAGACTGCACGAACGACGGGCTCAAACCTGGGGAGCCCTTCGATCCGCCGCGGCGGGCTCCGTCGCCCTCGCCGGATTCGTGGCGCGGAAAGCCCGGGAGGACCAGGTCCTGTCGCGCAGCGCGGCGCTTTCCTTCTTCACGCTCATTAGCCTCTTCCCGGTCGCCGGCCTGTTTCTGTACATCGCGAGCCGCACCTCCCTCCTTTCGGGGGAACTGGACCGGATGGAGAGAGTCCTCGTGGAGCAGCTGGTCACGCCCTCTGCCCAGGGCGTGGCCCTCGAAATCGTCTCGTCCTTGAGGGCCAACCTCGGCGCGCTGGGCAGCGGGGCTTCGGGAATCGTGGCCCTTGCCCTGCTCCTCCTGGCGGGGACCTCGCTGATGGCAACCGTCCAGAGAAACCTGAGGTTCATTCTGCACGCGCCGAGCCGGTCCCGCGCCTCCCTCGTCAAGATACTCCTCCTCTGGATCGGGCTCCTCGTACTCTCCGCCGCCGCCGGACTGTCCTTCTCCCTTTTCGGCCGCCTCGGAGATCCCCTTTCGGGTTTCACGCGCCTCGCCCTGCCCTACCTCGTCACGGTGTCGGGCCTCTTCTTCCTCTACGCCGTACTTCCACGGGCCCCCGTGGGCGGGATACCCGCCCTCGTGGCCTCGGCCATCGCCGGTCTTCTGTGGGAGGCGGCGAAGGTGGGACTCAGCCTCTACGCCATCCACGTCTTCAAGGGCTCGGTGGTGGGGCGGCTTTACGGATCCCTGGCGTTCGTCCCCATCGGCCTTCTATGGATCTACTACACCTGGTGCATCGTCCTGCTGGGGGCCGAACTGGCCTACGGGCTGGACCACCGCCTCCCCGCGCCGGGCCTCGACGGGGGAGGAGGAGCGCCCGCCCGTGGCGCGGGATCGCCGCGAGCCGTACAATAGCGGAACCGTTGGCGGAGGTCGCCGTTGGCGAAGACCTGGGGGGCCGAATTCCAGATGATCTCCGAGGCCGTCCGCGAGATTCGCAGACGCCCGCCGCTCCCCCAGGCATCGGCCGAGTCCCTGGACGAGCACGCCCGGATCATCGCCCACCTTCAGAATATCCTGGGCCTCGTCGCCACCCTGCCGGCCTCCCAGCGCCCCCCCGCGGACCAGTGGGACGAGGTGCTGGGGCCCCTCTGGAGGCTTCTCTTCGCGAAGGGGGCCGACATCGACCGTTACAGCCTCGCCAAACAGTGGCGCCCCGTCCTGTTCGAGGCGGGCGAGACGGATCGGTACCTGCGGTCCACAACCGCCGTGGCCGCTTCGGCCCGCAATTTCTACCATTTCGACGAGGCCCTGGAGTACTGCCGGGAGGGCCGCGCCGCGGCCCGCGGACGCCCCTCCGCCGCCCTCGCGAACCTCATCAACACCGAGGGGATCATCCACACCTGCGCGGGCGATTTCGACTCCGCCCAGGCTTCGTTCCTCGATGCCGAAGCCATGGCCCAGACCCTTCCGGAGGAGGAACTCCAGAAGTGGGCCGGGCTGGGGCGATCCGACTTTCTCGGCCAGGAGCGCCTCAATCGGATCGATGTCCTGCTCCGAAGGGGGTTCGCATCGGAGGGCCGGGAAAAGGCCTCCGTCGTCGCCGCCGCCCGCTCCGCCCTGGAGGAAATGGAGACCTATCCCCTGGACCTCGGTTTCCGGCAGCTTTACCTCCAGGACACGGCGGAGCTGGCGATCCTCGAGGACAGGTTCGCGCAGGCCCGCGAGATCTTGACCCAGCTCTACTTCGATCCTCAGGCCTCGGGTCCCTACCGCTTTTCTCTTCAGGCCTCCCAAAGCCGGCTCATGTCCGTCGCGTTCAGCCGGGAGGGGGATTGGGATGGGGCGTACCACTGGATCCGCAAGGCCGTGCGCGAAAGCGTCGGCCAGTGTTACCCCGCGGAGGAGCAGTTCGTCCTGGAGCAGGCCCTCCTTGTCCTCCGCGGCCTCCACGGCGCGGGCGCCTCCACGCGGGAGGACCTGATCCGCGATCTCGTTCGGCTTCTCGAGGAGAAGGACTGGTACACGGGGAGGTCCCACGCGAGGGGCGTGAGCCTCCTCGCGGGGAGATTGGCCGAGCGGCTCTGCAACGGGGGAGGGTGGAGCGTCCCGATGGACGTACTTCAGGAGGCCGGTCTTCTCCACGACATCGGGAAGCTGCGGATTCCCTGGTCCCTCCTGAACAAGATCGCCCCCCTCACGCCAAAGGAAATGGACATTCTTCGAGAACATGCCCGCCACGGGGGAGACCTCTTGCGGGCCATCGGAATGCCTGACGTGGCCGAGGTCGTGGAACAGCATCACGAGGCCATGGACGGGTCGGGATACCCAGAGGGCCGGCCTCCCTCGGACATGGCCGCCGTCATCGCGGTCTGCGACGCCTACGAGGCCTCCGTGACCCCCAACCGCCGCTACAAGGAGCCCAAGGCAAAGGTCACCGCCCTGGCGGAACTGGTCAGCGGCGCCGGAAGGATCTATCATCGGGACGTAGTTGACGCGTTGATCCAGGTCGTGCAGGCGGACTCCCGATGACCGAGAGATTGGTCTCCGCGTGGAAGGAATTCACCCAGGCGTCCCAGGGGCCGCCCGGCGTCCGCCGGCTGTATTTTCTGTACGGGTGGGCCGCCCTGCTCCTCTCCGGGGCCATCGCCGTTCACGAGGCCTCCACCCTGCCTTGGGGCCCGCTCCTGCTTCTCGGAGCCCTCGCCGGGGGTGCGAGCACGCTGGGCCTGCGGATCTTCGAGAACTACACCCTTTCCCTCGAGCTTTCGATCTACCTGTACGCCCTCTTGTGCTACGGCTTCCCCACCGCGCTTCTGAGCATCCTCATCGCCTCGTGCATCCTGATCGTGCACGCCATGGCTTCGTCCGAGGAGCCCGTGAGACTGGACGTGGCCTTTCGGAAGTGGACGAACACGTTCGTGCTCGGCCTATCCCTCTGGGGCGCCGGCATCGCCATGGACGCGTTCGTCGGAGCGGACGGGTTTTTTGCGGCCACCTGGCGGAACCAGATGCTGGGCCTGTGCGCCTTCTGGCTGGCCTTCACCTTTCTCAACAATCTCCTGTTTCTCCCCATGGATTTCGCCCGTGCGGGCCTCCGAAGCCTCCGTCAGCTCCCCAGGGAGGCGTTCCTGGACGGGGCCATCCACGCCATTTCGGTCCTTTCCGGGGCCGGATTCGCCCTCCTCTCCCAGGCCGACGCCTCCGAGGTGGTTCTCCTCTTGCTCCCCGTGCTC
Organism: Acidobacteriota bacterium; assembly: GCA_040752915.1. Classification (NCBI taxonomy): domain Bacteria; kingdom Pseudomonadati; phylum Acidobacteriota; species Acidobacteriota bacterium. The sequence goes on along the minus strand of JBFMHB010000015.1, from coordinate 37,791 downwards.
GTGGTTCTGGTCGTCGTGCTCAACAGGCTCTCGGTCCAGACCAAGAACCTGCTGACCCAGTTCGATCTCGTCCGCAGGCTCAACACGTACACCGCCGATCTCCACACGACCCTGAACCTCCCGCAGGTGATGGAGGTGGTCAAGCGCGTGTGTCTGGAGCTGTTCGGCGCGGACACTTTTTTTCTGGCGCTTCTGGACGAACGGAGCGGGCGCGTCCAGTTCGCGCGAGCCGTGGACCACGGGCGCGAGTTGTCCCTGGGCGACGCGGACCTGGATCGAGGGCTGACCGGCCGCGTCATCCAGACCGCCGAACCCCTATTCATCGATGACCTTCTCGGCGAGAAGCAGTGGATGCGCATCACCCACAGGGAAGGTTCCCAAACCCAGCGGATTCGAAGCGTGTTCATGGCGCCCCTGCTGGACAACGCCCGGTGCATCGGCGTTTTCTCGGTTCAGCGCGACGCTCCGCGCGTGTACAAGCCCTTTCACCGGGAGCTGTTCCTGGCCTTTGTCCAGCAATTGTCCGCCGCCGTCGTAGGAGCCAGACTGTACAAGAGGGCCACCCAGGATGGCCTGACCCGCCTCTTCAACAAGAGCTTTTTCGAGGAGAGCCTCGCCGCGTGCCTGGCCAGGCGGGAGCCGTTCGGGCTCCTGTTTCTGGACTGCGACGATTTCAAGTCCGTCAACGACCGGTACGGCCACATCACGGGGGACCGGTACCTCCAGGTCTTGGGCACGAATATCCAGCACCAGTGCCGAGCCGGTGACATCCCGTGCCGCTACGGCGGAGACGAGTTCGCGATCCTCCTCAAGGGCGCGGACCGCGCCGTGACCCGCTCCGTGGCGGAGCGGATCCTGGAGGCCGTGGACCGCCTGGTTCTCTTCGAATCGGGGAGTCAGATCCGCACGTCCGTCAGCATCGGGGCTCTATGGTCTTCCGGGGAGACCGAGGGCGTCCACGTGGAGGACGTGATCCGGAAGATCGACGCCTGCCTCTACCGGGCCAAGATCCGGCGCCATACCGTCGAGGACACGGCGCTCTGATCCACCCTTTCCCGGGGCAAGGAGGCTAGATCGTTCCGCCTTCCTCCGAGTGCTCCGCGTAGAAGGCCCCCCGGACCCGGAAGGCCTCCACGGTGGTGGACTGGACGTCCAGACCCCTCCGCTCCAGCCAGGCCGCCACCGTCGCGAGAAGAAGCTTGACGCCTGGGGACCGAAGGGTCGGACACGCTGTGTCCAACTTCAGGATCCACCCGTCGTCGGCGACGGCGAGGAGGTACCCGACGGTCTGGGTCAGGCGACCCTCCGCCACCACGTACCGAAGGAGGAGACTCCTTTCCCCACCTCCCAGAAACGCCTCCACAAACTTGACGTGGAGGTCCTCTTCGGGAACGGAAAAACACAGGGAGGGCGGGCTCTTCCAAACGTCAGGCAGCCGGATTTCCCCAACGAACTTGGCGTGGGGCATGGATCACCTTCTCCCATAAACAAAATAGTGCAACGGGCGGCCCTCTCGAATCCACTTCTCTTCATAGCGGGTTCGCAGGGGATAGGGCGAGACATCCATCCAGCGCACTTCCGGATGGGTAGAGGCCAGGAGGGGGACTTTGGCAAGATCCCCGAGCGCCTGCTCCGCGTAGGCGGCGTCGTCGGTGGCAAGGCAAAGACGTCCACCCGGCCGGAGTTTACGGGCCGCAAGCCCCAGGAACTCTTCCGTGAACAAGCGCCTCGAAGCGTGGCGGGCCTTGGGCCACGGGTCGGAAAAGTTGAGCGTCACCCCATCCAGGCTTCCGTCGGCGAAGCAGATCCCAACGACCACGTGGGCATCGCCCACGGCGGACACGACGTTTTCCAGACCCATTCGGAGGACGTTTTTCACCAGGTTCCTGTGGCCCTCCGCGAAACGCTCCACTCCCACGAACCGGCGATCCGGGTGGAGTCTTGCCATGCCAAGCAGGAACTCCCCTCCCCCGAACCCCACGTCCAGGTGCATGGCCCCCCCGGGCAGGAGTTCATCCCATGCGACGGGGTGATCCACCTCCTTCCACCAATCCCCCAAAAGAAGCCGCGCCGGATCGATGCGCTTCCACAGGGGGCTAGGGATCCTCCAGAGTTCCGAGGAGCCTCGCGTGATCTTCCCGCTCAAGGGTCTACCCCGCACCGGCGGGGGGAGCGACCGACGACCTTCCCCGAAGGCGACGCGGACCCCGGGCGCCGCTCCCGGCGGAACGCCACGGGCAGCCGGCCGTGGAGGTCACACCCGGACCGGCGGGAGACCGGCTCAGGGGCGGCCCACGGAGACGTAGGTGAACCCGGCTTCACGAATTTCCCTTGGATCGTAGAGGTTCCGCAGGTCCACGATGAGCGGCGTTTTCAGACTCGCCTTTAACCGTTGCAGATCGAGCCTCTTGAATTCGTTCCACTCGGTGGCGACCACGACGCCGTCCGATCCTGCGGCGGCGTCGTAGGGGTCCTTGGCGAAAGCCAGCGCCGGAAGGACGGCGGCGGCGTTCTCGGCGGCCGCCGGATCAAAGGCTCGAACGACGGCCCCGGCATCGAGCAGGGCCCCGGCGATCTTCATGGCGGGAGATTCGCGGATGTCGTCGGTGTCGCTCTTGAACGCGAGGCCGAGGAGCGCCACGCGCGCCCCCGCTATGATGCCGAAAGCCTTTTGAATCTTGTTCAGGGCGCGCTGGATCTGGTCCTCGTTGGCGGCCACGGCCGCATCCACGACCCGCAGTCCCACCTTTCTCGCCCGGGCCACGTCGAGAAGCGCCCTCGTGTCTTTCGGGAAGCAGGAGCCGCCGTAGCCGGGCCCCGGGTGGAGAAAGCGCGGACCGATGCGGGAATCCATCCCCATTCCCCGGGCCACGTCCATCACGTCGGCCCCCACCTCCTCGCAGAGCCGCGAGACCTCGTTGATGAAGGAGATTTTCACGGCCAGGAAAGCGTTGCTGGCATACTTGATGAGTTCGGCCGTGACCCGGTTCGTCGTGAGCATCTGGATGCTCTGGTCCGTCTGGGGCTTGTACAGCCGGCGCATGATTTCGAGCGCCTTGGGATCGTCGCATCCCACGACGATGCGCTCGGGCCTCATGAAGTCGGCCACCGCGGAGCCCTCCCGGAGGAACTCGGGGTTCGAGACCACCGAGAAGCTGTCCCTCGGGTGGCGCTCCGCCATCAGCGCTTCGATCTTCGCGCCCGTGCCCACGGGAACGGTGCTCTTTGTGACAATGACCTGGTAGCGCCGGTGGCCCTCCGAAATGGTCTGTACGGCGCCGAAGACATACCGCATGTCGGCGCTCCCGTCCGGCAGCGGCGGCGTGCCCACGGCGAGGAACACAACTTCCGCGTCGGGAATCGCCGCGGCCACATCCTCCGTGAAGCGGAGGCGGCCCGCCTGGACGTTGCGCGAGACCACTTCCTCCAGACCCGGCTCATAGATGGGGATCAGTCCCTGGCGGAGCTTCTGGATCTTCCCGGCGTCGAGGTCGGCGCAGGTCACGTCCAATCCGAAGTGGGCCAGGCAAGCGCCCGTCACGAGCCCCACGTAGCCCGTACCGATGACCGTTACATTCATGGCAATGGCTCCTCGCGGTACCAGCGGATGAAGCGGCGGAGCCCCTCTTCGACGGGGACCTCCGCCTTGAAGTCCAAGAGCCGCCCGGCCTTGGACGTGTCGGCATAGGTGCGCACCACGTCTCCAGGCGGCAGGGGTTTTTCGACGATGCGGGCCGTCTCTCCCGTACCGTCCTCGATCAGTTCAATCAGGCGGGAAAGAGACGTCGTCTGGGCACCCCCGATGTTGATGATCTCATACCCTTCGACCCGCTCGACCGCTCTGACCACCGCGGCCACGATGTCGTCGACGTAAGTATAGTCCCTCTCCGTGGAGCCGTCCCCGAAACGCTCGATGGCCTCCCCGCGGGTGACGGCCCTCACGAACTTGTGGATGGCCATGTCGGGCCGCTGGCGCGGGCCGTACACGGTGAAGAACCTGAGGACGTAGACGTGGAGGGCGTGCAGGTGGTGGTAGGCGTAGGCCAGGACTTCGCAGGCCTTCTTCGATGCGGAGTAGGGCGAGATGGGCCAGTCGGCCCGAGCGTCCTCCCGGAAAGGGATCGGGCTTCGGTTGCCGTACACGCTCGAGGTGGAGGCGAAAACGAGGCGGTCCAGCCCCGTTTCCCGCATGGCCTCCAGGATGTTGCCCGTGGCCACGAGGTTGTTCTCGAGGTAGGCCTGTGGTTCCAGGATCGACCGCCGCACCCCCCCCCTTCCGGCGAGGTGAACCACGCGGTCCCAGCCCTGGGCCATGAGGGCCCGGACGGCGGGGGCGTCCTTCAGGTCCAGTTCGACGAAGCGGAAGCCCGGCTGGAGGAGGCTCCCCTTCAGGTTTCTCTCCTTGACGGCCCTGTCGTAATACGGGTCAAAATTGTCCACGCCCGTAACCGCATGGCCGGCCGCGAGAAGGGCCTCGGAGAGGTGGGAGCCGATGAACCCAGCGGCGCCCGTGACCAGAACGTTCATGGCTTCTTGCCCTCGGCCCGTTTCTTCTCCAGGTCCTTGACTCCCTGCTCCCCCGTCTTCCTCAAATACCAGCTCACGAGCGTGCTCCTCTTCATGCCCTCCGCGAGAACGACCATGGAATCGTAGACCTGGCGGTCGTTGATGAGCGCCCCCAGGGTGCCCTCCCCCCGGTCCACCTTCTTGAGGATGGAATCCACGGACCGACTGATGGAAAGCAGGTTCTCGGCAAGCTCCCTCCCGTACGCTTCGTCCAGGAGGATCTTGTTCCCCACGGTGCCGGGCGTCTCCACGGCGGCCGCGATCCGTGCGAGCGTGGAGGAGGCGGCTGCGAGATCCGCCACCATCCGCTCGCCGTCCCCGCTCCCGCCCAAGAGCGCGCCCGCCGCCCCCTTCCCGTCCTGAATGCCCTTCAGAATCTCGTTGGTTCGGCGTACCGCTTGCGCCATGTCCTCGGAGACCTGCTTTCCGTAGGCTTCGTCGGCTAGGATTTTGCCGGCGAGGTTCTCTCCCCGGGCCAGGTCTCCCGACACCCTTTCCAGGTTCCGGCTCATGTCCACGAGGTTCTGGACGAGTTTCTCCCCCACCTCCTTGTCGTTCAGAAGCCGAGGGAGAGCCCCCTCCCCCATCACCAGAAGGCCCACCAATTGATTGACGTTCTTGGAAAGCTCCAGGGTGTTCTCCATCAGGTCCTGGGCGTCCCGGCCCAGCGTCGCCAGATTGATCTGGCGGTTCGCGGCGATTTGCTGGCCTGGAAGGATGATGGGCTCGTTTTCGTTGTGGGAAGGCGTTTCCAGCGCCAGGTATTTGTCTCCCAACAGGCCGAGGGTCTTGATGGAGGCCCTCGTTCCGGTGCGGATCCGAGGCATGAGGGCGGCCGTGACCTTGTACCGGACCTCCACCTGCTGGACGTCCGGATCGGCCGTGAAGCGGATCCCCGTGATGAAGCCCACCTCTACCCCCTGGTACCAAACGCCGTTCCCTTCCTTCAAGCCCGCCGCGTCCGGGAAGATGCTGTAGTACTCGACCTTTCGCTCGAACAGCCTGTTCTTGCTCGTGATGCCCACGATCCCCACGGCCGCCACCAGCAAGCCGAGGGCCACCAGCAGGCCGATTCGGACGGCGCGCCACTCAGGTTTCGGATTCATCGGGGCTCCTCCCCTCGATAAAGCCCGTTAGGACAGGGTGTCCGAAGGACTTGGCGTCCTCGGGACGTCCCACGTAGGCCATGACGCCCTCGTAGAGGAAGGCCACGCGGTCGGCCACCTTGAACATGCTCGCGATATCGTGGGTGACGATCACGGAGGTGACGCCGAGGACCTCCTGCATCCTCCGGATCAACTTGTTGATGGTGTCGGCGGTGATGGGATCCAGGCCCGAGGTGGGTTCGTCGTAGAGGATGCAGGCCGGCTCTGTGACGATGGACCTCGCCAGCGCGACGCGCTTGCGCATCCCGCCCGACAGGTCCGACGGGAACACGTCCTCCACCCGCGAAAGCCCGACGAGGCCGAGCTTTTCCGATACCCTCCTGCGGACCTCGCCTTCGTCGTAAATCCGCGCTTCCCGAAGCGGGAAGGCGACGTTGTCGAAGACGTTCATGGAATCGAACAGGGCTCCCCACTGGAACATGTAGGACACCTTCCGGCGCACGCTCATCCACTCGGATTCGCTCAAGTCCGTGACGTCCTCCCCCTCCACGAACACGCGGCCCGAATCCGCTGGAAGCAGACCGATGGCGATCTTCAGCAGGACCGACTTGCCGGTTCCGCTGCCTCCCAGGATCACCAGGGATTCCCCTTTCCCCACGGTCAGGTCCAGGCCGCGGAGAACCCGGTTCTCTCCGAAGGCCTTCTCCACGTTCCTGAACTCCAGGAAGGGTTCCATGTCAGAGCGCCAGGAAGAGCTTGGTGAGGAAGAAGTTCGAAATCAGGATCACGATGGAGGAGAGGACCACAGTAAATGTCGTCGCCCGCCCGACGCCGTCCGCGCCCCCGCCCGCCGTCATCCCGTTGTGGCATCCGATGAGTGTGATCGCCGTGGCGAAGAAAACCGTTTTCCCCAACCCCGACAGCACGTCCGTGAATTTGAGCATGCGGAAGGCGTGGGAAAAGTAGAACCGCCCGGAGATCTGCAATTCAAAGGTGGAAATGATGTACCCCCCGAGGATCCCCAGGGCGTCCGCCAGCAGAACGAGCAGGGGGAGGAAGAACACCACGGCCACCAGCCGGGGGACGACGAGTTTGCGGACGGGATTCGCACCCATGGCCCTCAGCGCATCGATCTGCTCGGTCACCTTCATGGCGCCGATTTCCGCCGTGATCCCGGCTCCCACCCGACCGCCCACCATGAGGGAAATGATGACGGGCGCGAGTTCCCGGGTCATGGAAATGGCCACGACCTCGCCGACGTAGAGCTTGGCTCCAAAGGCGTCGAGGGCGTAGGCGGTCTGGATCGCCAGGACCATCCCCATGAACGTGGCGGTGATGAGCACGATGGAAAAGGACTGGACCCCGAGGACGTCCATCTGATACACGATCTGGGCGCCTTCCCACCTCTGGGTGGCCAGGGAGTGGGCCGCGTCCTTGGCGAGCTTCGAGAGGCCCCCGACGTACTCGAGCCCCCTCCAAAGCCTCCAATCCTGCCAGTCTCGCCCGAACCTCATAAGCTGAAGGATAGCCTTTGAAAACAAGCGCCGTCAAGGTTGAGCGGACCAGGGGTTCATCCCCGCCCCGGGCGGGTGTACACTGCCAAAGGGAGGGCGAGACGCTCCATGGGCCAGAGCCGCTTCTTTCCTCCGCCTCCCCCCGAGACGCTTCTGGAGATCCTGGACCTGTTGGGAATCGGGTTCTACCGAAGCGACCTCGAGGGGCGGATCCATTGCATCAACGCCTGCGGCGCCGCCTGCTTCGGAGTCACGCCCGAGGCCATCCAGGCCGAGTTCCGGACCCGGGACTTCGATTCGGTCCATTACGACCACGAGCAAATCCGGCGCCAGGTGGAATCCGAGGGCTTCGCCTCCTTTTCCACAACGGCCCGCAAGGCCGACGGGTCGGAAATCGTGGTCCAATCGAGCATTCGCCGCCTGGACGACGCGGAGGGACGGTTCGCGGGCTACGAGGGCGTCTTCCGAGACGTGACCGAGGAAGCCCGCCTCTACCGCGGCCAGGCCGGTCTGCTCGGCGAGGTGCGCCAAGCCAACGAGCGCCTCAGGAAGATGTCCCTTCTCCAGGACCGGCTCCTCTCCTCCCTGGCTCACGACCTCGTGACTCCGCCGGTGGTGATGCAGGGCTTCTCGGAGCTTCTTCTGAAGGGCCGCTATGGGCCGCTGGCCGCCGAGCAGGAGAAGCCCCTGCGCACGATCCAGCGAAACCTCGCCCTCCTGTCGGAGATGGTGGAGCGCCTCCTCACCTTTACGCGCCTGATCCGCACCCTCCAGCGTGAGCCCCCGGAGGTCCTTTCTCTGTCGGACGCCTGGAAGCGCACCCTCTCGGACTCGGAAGGAGGCGCGGATCGGAATGGCCGGCGCTTCACTCGAGAGGCCGCGGAATCCAAGGAACTCTTGGTCGCCGTGCCGGGCCCCGCTCTTGCTTATCTTCTCGACAGCCTCTTCGAAAACGCCCTGGATCTGGCGGCTCCCTCGGTTTCAATTGCCTGGGACACCCTCGAAACCGGAAAGTTTGCCGCCCTCCGGCTCACCCTCCCTTCTCTCAAGGAGGATGCGCCGCCCCTCACCAAGATCCTCGACCGTTTCTACCCGGAACCGGGGGCCCTTTGCCAACCTCAGCTCGAACAGCGGGGCTTGGGGCTCGCCGCCGCGCTGTACGTGGCCGTCTCAGCCGGAGGAGACCTTCGAGCCGACGCCGGAGAGGGCCCAGCACTGACCCTGACCCTCACGCTGCCCAAGGCCTGAGCGGCCTATGCGTTGAGAACCACCCGGATGGGGTGGAAGGGCCCTTCCTGAAAGAGGCGGACGACGCGCTGCTTGGCCAGCTCGAGGATGGCCAGGAAGGTCACGACAACGTGGGCGCGGGTCATCCCCTCGTCGAAGAGTTCCACGAAGAGAAGGGAGCCGTGAGCCTCCAGCCGCTCCAAGACCTCGTTGATGCGGCTGGCGAGGCTGATCTCGGGCACGAAGACGATTCGCTCCCTGCGGTCCGCCACGCGCTTGAGAACGGACTGCAGGGCCTCCACGAGGTCGTAGAGGTCCACCTCCAGCCCCGTCTCGGTCCCGTCGCCCGCCTCTCCCAGGCCAGCGGCCCGAACATACTGCGCCGTGGCGACCTCCTCCCGCTCGGTGAGAAGGCGGGCCACCTCCTTGAAGCGCTGGTATTCGAGGAGTTGTTCCACGAGGGGAAGCCGCGGGTCCTCGGCCGGTTCGCCCCCCTCCTCCTTCGGCGCGGGAAGCAGCATCCGGCTCTTGATGTGGATGAGGGTGGCCGCCATGAGGATGAAGTCGGCCGCCACGTCGAGGTCCAGCTCCCTCATGGCGCTCAAGTAGTCCTCGTACTGCGCGGTGATCTCCACGATGGGGATGTCGTAAATGTCGATCTCGTTCTTGTGAATGAGGTACAGGAGCAGGTCCAGGGGCCCCTCGAAGACCGGGATGCGGAAGCGGGGCGCCTTTTCGGTATCCGCGGGCGGCTCCTGGGCCTGCGCCGCCAGCGGGACCTGGATCGGGATGTCCACGTTCTCCTCCCGCGAGAGTGTACACCCTGCCGGTCCGTAGGAAAAACCGCCGGTGCTATCATGGGCCGGGCGCACGAGTATGGCGGACCTATCTGTATTCCTTCCCTGGAGTTTCAACGGCCTTGCCGCGGGCCTATCTGGCGGCGGGCCCCGGTATCGCATCCAACGGGGAACGGTCCTTTTCACGGACGTGGCGGGTTTCACGCCCCTGACGGAGGCCCTTTCGGTCCTCGGCCGGGAGGGCGCCGAGGAACTTACCCGGATCCTGAACGCCTACTTCACGCGCATGATCGCCATCGCGGACGAAGAGGGCGGCGATGTCCTTCGTTTCGGCGGGGACTCCATGACGCTCCTTTTCCCGGGAGAGGCCCCCGGGCCGGCCCTCCGCGCCGCCTCCCGGATGATGGAGGCCATGAGCGCCTTCAAGCAGGTGCCCACGCGCGCCGGCGTCTATTCGCTGTCCATGAAAATCGGCGCCGCGGCGGGGCCGGTGCTCCTCGGAATCGTGGGCGGAGAAGCCGCCGGGTTCGACTTCTACGCCGCGGGGCCTCCGCTGGACGGTGCCACCGCAGCCGAGCACCAGGCGCTTCCTGGGCAGATCGTCCTCGACGCGTCAGTGAAGGGCGCTTCTCCTGCTGGTCTTCGGGTTCTCGCTCGGGGGGACCGGAGGCTTCTCTTCGGAAGCCCAACAAAACCGCCTCGGCGCGCAGGCCACGCCCCTCCCCCCCCGGGCACCGTGCTCGAGAAGGTGGTTCCCCGCGTGCTGCACGAATTCGCAGACGAAACGGTTCTCGGGGAGCACAGGGGAACGGCCGTCCTCTTCGTGCGCTTCGACGGACTGCCTTACCAGGCCGTGGAGGAAGGTGGCGGACCCCGCGTCCCAAGCCTCCACTGCGCCCTCGATGCGCTCTACGGGACCTTTGCCGTTGCCGCCCTGCAACACGGCGGGTACTTGAACAAGATGGACATGGGGGACAAGGGCGCCAAGGCCCTCCTCCTCTTCGGGAGCCCGCGGGCGCTCGAAAACAAGGAAGAAATGGCCGTCCGGGCGGCGCTGCACCTCATGCACTCCTCCCGACTGCCCCCCGGCGTCATCCTGCGCATCGGCCTCACCTCCGCCCCCCTCTTCGCCGGGCCCCTTGGAGCCCCGCACCGCAGAGAGTACACGGCCATGGGCAACGGCATCAACCTTGCCGCCCGGCTGATGCAGCAGGCCGGGCCGGGGCAGATTCGCTGCGACGAGGCGACGGCCCGGGCTGTCCGATCCTTCGACTTCCGTCCCCTCCCGCCGGTCCGCCTGAAGGGCCTCAAGGACCCCGTTCCCGTCTTCGAGCCCGAAGGAGAACGGGAAGAGACCCTCCTCGAAGGCGGCCGGCTACTGGAGCGGGGCGAGATCCAGAAAAAGCTCCTCCGCCACCTCCTTAAGGGCGAGGGCCCTCCCCTCCTTCTCCGCGCCGATGCCGGTCTCGGCAAGACGGCGCTGCTCGAATGGGCCCTCGCGCTCGTGAAAGAGAAGGGGCGGACCTGCGTCCGGGTGCCCCTCGGGCCCCACAGTCGGGGAAAGGCCTACGCCGCCTGGCGCGGTCCCCTCCGGGCCGCCCTGGGGGTGAGGCACGGCAGCGCCCCCGCCGAGATCGAGATTGCGCTGGCCCACGCCCTGCCGCCGACCCTTCGTCCCTTCGCTCCCCTCCTGCGCCCCCTCCTGGACCTTTCTGCCGTGGAAAGTTCCGCCACGGAGCCCCTGGGACCCGGCGAGCGCAAGGAACTGACCGCCGCCCTCATCAAGGCGATCTTCGAGCGCTGTCGCGGATGGGCTGTTCTCCTCGACAACCTCCACTTCGCCGACCCCCTCTCCCGGGACCTGCTGGCCTCGCTCAGCGATGCCGGAGCCCATTCCCTTTTCCGGGTGGCCGCCTCGCTGCGTCCGGGCTTTCCGGAGGCGGAAAACGCCCTTCCGGGGGCCGAGGTGCTGGACCTTCCTCCCCTGTCGGAAAGGGGGATCCTGAGGCTCCTCACCGACCTCCACGGACTGATCCCGCCGGAGAAGCCGGTGGCCCGGTGGTTCGTCGCCCGCTCCCGCGGCAACCCTGCGGTGGTCGGCGCTCTCCTCACCGCCCTGGAGGCGGAGGGTCTCGTCCAGCGCGGCGACTACGGTGCCCGGATCGACGGCGACCGCCTCTTCAAGACGCGCTTCCCCGACACCCTGGAGGGCCTCTACCTCGCCCCCGTTGACCTCTTGAGGCCCGAGGAGAAGAAGCTTCTCCAGCAGGCCTCCGTCTTGGGGGATTCGGTTTCCGTGAACCTCCTCAAGGAGGCCGCGGGGTTGGACTCTTCGACACTCGCCGGTCTCCTCGATGCCCTCCAGGGCTCCCGGTTGCTCCTGACCGACACGTGGGGCGAAAGGCCCTACGTCCGCTTCGCCGATACCATGCTCCGCGACGCCGTCTATGAAGCGGCTCCCTTCGAGGTCAAGCGAGAAATCCACGCCCGCCTCGCCCACACGCTCGAGGCCGAGGGGAACACAACCCCCAAGCTCTGGCCCGTCCTCGCCCGCCACTTCCGGGCCGCCGGAGAGGAGGCCCAGGCCCGCCGCTACGACCGCCTCGCCGGCCGCGACGCCTACGAACGGGCCGACAACGTCAGCGCCTTCCAGCACCTCGAACGAGTCTGTGCCTCTCTGAGCCCCGAGCCCGAAGACGTCGAGGACGCCTTCCGCTTCATGGACGCCTGCGAAAGCCTCGGACGGTGGGCCGATGCTCGACCCGTTCTCGCTGCGCTGGAGCGCCTCGATCCGAAACTCCCCCTCCCCCACCGGGCGCGCCTCCGCAACTACATGGCCATCCAGGACCCCGACGAGGCGGAAGCCCACCTTCTCGAAGGGATTCGCCTGGCCCAGGCATGCGGCAATGTCCTCCTGGAGGCCAAGGCACGGCTCAACCTCGTGGGCAGGGTTTACGGGCCAACGGGAAGAATCGACGAGGCCACCAGAGAACTACATTCCGTCCTCGCATCTCCCGACGTCCCCGGCATGGTCCTTCTCAAGGGGATTTCGCTCATGAATCTGGGAAACGCACTTTGGTTTGGAGGAGATCCGAAAAAGGGAGAAACACAGCTGAGAAAGGCTGCGAACCTTCTCCGGCGCACGGGCTTCGCTCACCGAGAGACCCAGGCAGCCAACAACCTCTCGGCTCTCCTCGGGGAGACCGGCGAGTTCGTAAAAGGCGCCTGGTGGGCACGCAGGGCAATCAACCGGGCGGACCTTTTCGCCCAAAGGGCCCACCAAATGGGCGCACGGTTGAACCTCGTATCCAGCCTTTTGGCCATGGGGGAAACGCGCCAGGCCAGTGCCCACATCGAGACTTGTTCCGCTCTGGCCCAGGCCCAAGGGCAAAGGATCGACTTGGCGCACGCCCTTCAGCGAAGGGCGTACCTGGCCCTTCTGGATGGAGACGGAAACCGCCTCGCGGTCTCCTCGCGGGAGGCGGTTGCGCTTTTCTGTGAGCTGTCCCAATTGAGGGATGCCGCATCCTCCGCATGGTCCTATGCGCGATACTGCAGGCAGCTCCGGAGTCCCGAACTTTGGGGGACCTTCGTGGACGGTCTTCCCCACGACCATCTCCCCCAGATCGCCTCCTGTGACGAATCTTGGGCTAGGCTCTTCTCCGCACTCCAGTCTTGGGCTTCGAAGGAGGAGGGCAGTCCCGATGATCTTTTCGCTGCTTTCCCTCCAGGAACCGATTCCCTTGAATCGGTTCTCTTCTTGGCCGAAAGCTGCTTGGAGCACCTCGAGGCATACCCCGGCCGTCCCTGTCTTCAACGCACGTTGATTCGCCTCCACCCCTGGCACCACTTTGAGGGGGAGATGGCCTCGCTTCTTCTCCGAAAGGTCGGCGGAAGCAGGTGGAAGCAACGCGAGAAGAAGCATTTAGGCAACAAGCTTTGGCGCTGCGCGGGGGGCGTCCACGGACTGCGCCTGCTGGGCCTTCTCTTCGCCGAAGGATCATTGGCTCCTCGCCCATATTGGGAGCGGCTTGTCCGCCAGAGGCTCGCCTTCTTCCGCGACCGCAACCCGACCTGGGCTTGGGAGGCCCTTCTTCGGTTTCCAGAGGTGAAGACTATGGCGGCGCGCTTGGGGATCGAGGATCCCCGCTGAAGCCGATTCCGATAGCCTTCTGGAGGGCCGATCACCTCACGGTGAGGCACAGGCCCCCGACGAGACGATCGTCCTCGACATGCCTGCGCTTCCCTCCCCCGCTCCGTTGACGCCGACGACGAGGTACCAGTAGAACTGCCCGGCGGGAGGTTCGGCGAGAATGAGCGCGCCGGTGGTGGTCTCCGTCCCTTCGTAAGCGAGGCAGGCCGAGGCGCCGGTGGGAAGGTCCCCCACGTCGGCCCCGTCGCCCCGGTAAACCCGGTAGGAGGTCGCCCCCGTGGCGGCGCTCCAAGTCAGGGTGTCTGAAGTTCCCGCGGCCCACAGGAAGGAGGTGTCCGGGACCTCCTCGGGGACCAGGAACTGGTCCGCCGCAGCGGCCCCGGCGGTGGCGATCGAGAGTCCGCATCCGTTGGAAGCTCGAACGGTGTAACTGTAGGATACCCCGTTCATCCCCGTCAGGTCCGTGCATTCATGGGTGCCCGACGAAAGCCCTCCCTGGAGGAGGGCCCCGTTCCGGTACACAGCGAAGCTCCGGGTTCCCGATCCGCCGTCGTTCCAGGCCGCCGGATCGGTCCAGGAGACGCGCACACCCGTGTCGGCGTAGGCGTTTACGTCCACCGCCGTGTTGTTGGCCATTCCGGAAGGCGCCTCACAGGCGTAAGTGAAGGCCCTGCCGGACACCGAGCGGCGCGTGTCGGGGTTCCGCACCCGGACCGTCACGGCGCCCGCGGCGTGGGCGGGTGCCACGGCCCGCAGTTCCGTGGCGCTCACGTAAGTGGCCGAGACCTCCGTATCCCCGAAGAGGACCACCGGCGTGGAATCGGGGCAGTCCGAGGCCGTGCCCGTCGGACACTCGGTGGAGAAGCCGGTTCCTGTGATCGTGACCTCCGTCCCCCCGTCGGGGCTTCCCGAGGCGGGAGTGACGTCGGTTAGGGTGGGATAGGGCTGGGCCGTGATGGTGCGGGAGTACACCCCCGTCCCGTCTGTGGAGCTGTAATACTGGGGCGGAGTCCCCGAATCGGCCATGAGGTCCGTCAGGAGCTGTTTGTCGGCGTCGAAGCCCTGGCTCAGCCGCATCCAGTGGGCCCCCTTGTCCCCGCTGAGCCAGACTCCTCCCGCGCTGGTGCCCGTGCCCACGCCGTGGGCCGCCACGAGGGCATCGCCGTTGGAGGCCTCCAGGAGATCCCGGAAGTCGTTGGAGCCCGGGGAGGCCATCTGGGAGGTGGCGTTGACCCATGTGGTGAGGCCCTCGTCGGGCGAGGGGGAGTAGAAAACGTCGCCGGCGCACCCCGCGATGAGGGTCAGGTCCGTGAGCTGGTAGACGGTCTGGGCGGACAGGTTGGTCAGATTGTTGGGGGGCACCCCGTTCCGGGCCTCCCAGGTGACGGTGCCGGAGGGGTCGCCCGTGCCCACGTACACTCCGCCTGAGGGGCCATTGACTGTCCCCCAGATGACTCTGCCCGTCGGCGCCTTGGGATCCACGCCTCCTTCCGGGGAAACGGCCTGAGATGGGGCCTTCCCCACCCCCTGTGGCGCCGCCCCTTCGGGCGCCGCCGTGCACCCGGCGTTCAGGGTGGCCGTGAGTTCGTAGGGGCTCGTGCCCGAAGAGTAGCCCCGCACGCCCAGGTACCAGGTACCCGTCTTCAGGTGGGTCCCGCTGACGCGAACGTTGTCCACCTGCCAGAAGTACCCGTCGTATGCGTAGTAGCGAAAGCCGATCTGGGCGCTCGTGTCTCCCTTGTAGGCCAGGAGGGAGAGGGTTACGTGATCCATGTCGGGCGTGTCGTTGGTGTACGTGGCCAGGGTGATCCAGGAGGGGTGCTGGTCCGAGCGGTACCTCACGGTGCAGGTTTCGTACGACGCCGTGTCCCAGTGGTTGAAGAAATGGTCGAATTCCAGATTCACGGCCCCCGCGGTCGAGGGGATGTCGAACGGAGGCGTAATGAGTTCCTCGTCCTGGTGCTCCAGGGGACTCCAGTAGACGCGGGCCGCGTATCCGTACCCGTCCGCCCTGTAGTACTTGTGCCAGTCGTTGGCATTCCAGGTCGGCGTCGCCTCGTCACCTCCGTCGAGGATGGTCCATCCCGGGGGCGGATTGCTCCCGTAGGTGCCCCACGCTCCATTGAAGTCTTCATCCACGAGGGTGAAATCGGTCACGCAGACGCTCTCGTCGCCGTTGACGTACGGCCGGAAGTCCCAGGTGTTGGTGGTGGGCAGGCCTCCGAACCGCACGTAGAGGTCCGGGTCCTGGGGCCCCCCGTCGTCCAGATCGTTGAGAAAGATGCCAAGGTCGTCCGCGCCCGAAGGGACATTGATGGAGTAGTAGTCCCACCGGGTGTAGGCCACCTCCCCTCCCACCGTCTGTCCGTCGAGAAGGGGGATGGGGTCGGGTTCGCCGTATCCCTGGCGCATGCCGCGGGTCTCGAGGGAGGGCAGGCCCGTGTTCTGGGCCCGCCACTGGCTCCACCACGGGCCCGCGGGGAGGGCCGCCATGCCCTGGGCCGCCGAGGCGCCCGTCTGGCTGGAGGCCCAAACGGGATACTCGTCCGCCGTTCCGGGAACCACCTCGATGCGCTCCCACCTCCCCGTGATCTGGCTGCTGTCGCTGTACCACGTGTTGTGACGCCAACCGTTGGGCGCCGTGCCGTTCTCCGTCTCCAGGTCGATCTTTCCCGTCGTGCTGTCGTAGTAGATGTACCGGGCCTTGATGCCCTCTGATACGGTCCCCGCCCAGACGATGTCGAGACCCGTCCCGTTGCGCCGGTCCGTGAGCATGGCCAGTCCCAGCCCAGAACGCAGGACGCAGGGCCCCGCGGTGGTCCCCGGAGGCCGCCGGTTCCAGGGCCGGTAGGAGATGCCCTTGTCCTCGCTCACGAAGACGCCCATGGAGGGGGAGGAGGAGAAGAGGACGTTGGGGTCCCGGTCATGGGCCACCGTAGCCCACACGTCGTCGGGGAGGTAGTGGTAGCCCGTGAAGGCCGTGAAGCTGGACGCGCCGTCATCGGTCAGGCGCGCCCCGAGGGTTTGGAGGCCGACCACCACGTTCTGGCCCGCCGAGTCGGACCGATCGTACTGGACCGAAAAACCTCCCGAGGAGATTCTTCGGCTCCAGGAGGCGCCGGCGTCATCGGAGAAGTAGACACCGCCGTTGGTGGCGCAGCCCAGATGGCGGCGGCTCAGGTCCGTGGGAAGGTAGGTCGGCTCCGTGGAAACATCCCAGACGACGCTGGAGCTGCCGGAGCCCGGCGTGATGGAGGACCATACCCCCCAACCGCCGCCGGATCGGTTCGACGTGAAGACCCCCCCCATATGCACGGGGTCCGTGGGGACGGCCGACACCACCAGAGTGGACGGAGAACCCGATCCCCCGAAGTTCCCGTCGAAGGCGAAGCCCGTCACCCGGCCGCGGGTCGTGCCGGGATAGCCGACCTGTTCCCAGGTCACTCCGTCGTCGTCGGAGAACCAGATCTCGTTGTCTCCCGCGCCGTTGTCGGTGCTGGCGAAGACGCCGTGGTAGGCGTAACCCGAAGCCCCGTAGCGGTTATACAGGGGCGGCACCGCGACCCGATAGACGGGCGTGACCGTGAGAGGGCGCCATTGGTAGCTCCATCCCGTGCTTGGCCCGTTCCACCGGTAGACTCCGATGGAGGTGGCGGCATAGAGCGTGGTATCGGGTCCTCCTTCCCTGTAATTCGGGGAGATGGCGAGATCATAGAGCGTGATCGCCGAGGTGGGCCAACCCGTTGCCAATTTCGTCCACGTGTTTCCGAAATCGGAGGATTTGTACACCCCGTTGTCCCAGGGCGCCCGCGTGAAATTGGCCGCCACGAAGAGGACCGAGCGGTCCTGCACGCAGTCTCCGTCCGAGTACCCCTCCACCTCGTCGTAGAGGGGATCCAGGCAGATGGCGGTGATCTCGGGGATCTGCTTGTTGGGAAAGTTGTTGTAGCGGACCATGTTGGTTCCGGCCACGTGCTTGAAGAGCCCCTGGCCCTTGGAGCCCATGAAATGGGCCGTGCCCCCCGGTGCTCTGGCCACCGCCCATCCGTCGATGCGGTCCGTCGTGGTCTTGACGGGGCTCGAGGCGCAGGATTTGCGAAGCAGACCATGGGGCGTGCCGATGAAGACGGTGCACGAGGTGGTCCCGTTCCATCCGGGCTCGAAGCGGCAGACCTGAACCGGATGGGCCGAATCGTAGAGCGAGCAGGAGGTCCCGTACCCGCTCGCATCCGAGGATTGAAATAGGGAGTCGCCCCTGCCCTCCATGAACTTTGGGGCCGAACCGCCGACCCGGTCCAGGCTGAGGACCGCCGGCTTGTCGTTTGTATTGACCCCGTCCCAGCAGGCCGCCCACCCCGAACTCCAACCCAGCCGATGCCACGCCCCGTTGTTCTTGGTGCCGACCCAGATCCGCCCGTTGCCCTCATAGCGAACGGTCGTGATCGTGTCCCCGTCCCCGTCACCCAGACTTCCATTGATCTTGGTCCAGACCCCCGAGGCCCAACGGTAGAGGCACCCGTCCTGGCTGACCCCGCCCAGGATCACCTCGTCGGTGGTGGCGAAATTGGGGTCCACGGCGATGTCGAGCAATCGAATCAGGCGGGAGAGGCTCCCTGTGTCCTGGGTCCAGCTGGATCCTCGGTTTCTCGTGATATACAGTCCGTCCCCGTCGTACCCGGCGAAGACCGTGCCGTCGGAGGCATAATCGGGGCTGATGCCGAGGCTGGTTCCCCGGGCGTCCAGCCCAGGGGCTGGAAGGGAGATGGTGAAGGACCATGTCGACAGGTCGGCGTTCGTGCTGACGAAGACATTGCCTGATTCCGTGATGGCGTAAAGGGTGGGGTCGTTAGGGTAGTTTGGGGAAATCGCCAAATCGGTCACGATGGACGTGGCGAGGTACACGGTTCCGTTCCTCACCCACGTGTCTCCCCCGTCCTGGGAGCGCCAGACCCCCATTCCGCCCGTGCCGGCGAAGATCGTCCGATCGTTGGCGTAATCGGGGCTGAAGGCCAGGCACTTCACGTCGTGGCCCAATACGGCGATGCGTTCCCAAGCCTCCCCGGGCACCTGGGCTCGGGAGGCCGCGCATAAGGCAAAGGCTGCGCCCAGAACCGCAATGGTGCGGCGAACACCGGCAACCGCGTTCATGTCTTTCACCCCTCCCCCTTCTTTCAACGAAGCCTTTCAGAATTCTCGGCTTCCGAGAAGGCGGAAACTACCATTCAATTTAGTCCTTGAACACGGTACCTGCCAGTGACCTATATCACACGAAAGAACTGGGAACCGCGTACTCACTTTCAATGCGGGAGGAGGAGCCGCACGACGACAGCGAGCCAGGGGAACGTGGATCGGGCACCGCCTTCCGATTCACCAAGGGCATCCGCCAGCCTGCGGTCGAGAGACCCCCGCGGTGACCCTCGCGTTTGTGCGAACCCGCCGGGTCGCCTGCGGGACCCGCGCCCGGGGCCCGCCGCACCGCACGTGGTTTCGTTCCGCCCCTTCGGCGCCTTGCGTCTCCCGGTCCGTCCCGCCTACAATCCCGGGGGAGGTCAAGAATGGACGCTCAGGTCAAGGAGGTGCAGAGAAGGGTCGACAGCGAAGCGCCCACCGTGGCGCGCCTCATCAGCGAGGTTCGCAACGTCATCGTGGGGCAACAGGCCCTTCTGGATCGCCTCGTGATCGCCCTCCTGGCCCGGGGCCACGTCCTCGTGGAGGGGGTCCCCGGCCTCGCCAAGACCCTGGCCGTCAAGAGCCTGGCCGGCGCCGTCTCGGCGTCCTTCCAGCGGGTCCAGTTCACCCCCGACCTCCTACCCGCCGACCTCGTCGGCACCCTCGTGTACAATCCCAAGGAGGGGGTGTTCGAGCCCAAGAAAGGGCCCATTTTCACGCAGATCCTCCTGGCCGACGAGATCAACCGCGCTCCCGCCAAGGTCCAGTCGGCCCTGCTGGAATGCATGCAGGAGAGGCAGGTCACGCTCGGCGGGACCACCCACGTCCTGCCCGAACCGTTCTTTGTCATGGCCACCCAGAACCCCATCGAACAGGAAGGCACCTATCCCCTTCCCGAAGCGCAGGTGGATCGCTTCCTCATGAAGGTCGTCCTCACCTATCCCTCGCCCGAGGAGGAGCGCCAGATCATCGACCGGATGGCCACCGCCGAGCCCCCGGCCGTCAAGCCGGTCCTATCCGTGGAGGATGTCCTTCGCGCCCGGCAGGTGGCCGATTCCCTGTACGTGGACGGGCGCATCAAGGATTACGTGGTGCGCCTCGTCCAGGCTACCCGCACTCCCAGCCGCTTCCGCATCTCCGCCGAAGGGTACGTCCGGTACGGCGCGTCTCCCAGAGCGGCCCTCTTTCTCACGCTCGCCGCCAAGGTCCACGCCTTTCTCCGCGGAAGGGCCTACGTGACGCCCGAGGACGTCAAGGCCGTCGGGATGGACGTCCTGAGGCACCGCCTGATCCTCACCTACGAGGCCGAGGCCGAATCCGTCACGCCGGAGAGCCTCCTGTCCCGCATCTTCGAGGGCGTGGAGGTGCCATGAGGGCGCTCCGGGGTCTCCCGCCATGCTAGACATCCAGGAGATCCTCAAGAAGGTCCGCCTCATCGAGATCCGGACCCGCAAGGCCGTGAACGAGGTCCTGGCGGGCGAGTACCACTCCTTGTTCAAGGGCCAGGGGGTGGAGTTCAGGGACGTTCGCCTCTATCAACCGGGCGACGACTTCCGGACCATCGACTGGAACGTGACCTCACGTACCGGCGAACTCCACGTGAAGGAATTCCACGAAGAGCGCCAGCGGACCCTGGTCTTTGCGGTGGACGTGAGCCCGAGCCTCCGGTTCGGCACGGCGGGCCGGCTCAAGAGCGAGGTGTTGGCCGAGGTCTGCGCCCTGCTTGCCTTCTCGGCCATCCGGAGCCAGGACCGCGTGGGGCTCCTCCTCTTTTCGGACCGGGTGGAACTCTTCCTCCCACCCCGAAAGGGAGTCGAGCACGTGCTCCGGCTCGTCCGCGAGATCATGTACTTCGACCCCGCCGGCCGGGGCACGGATTTCGGAGAGGCCCTCTCCGCCCTGAACCGACTGCTTCCCAGACGGGCCACGGTGTTCCTCTGCTCGGATTTCTTGGGCGCGCTGGGTCGGGGCCTGTCCGTCATGGCGCGCCGTCACGACCTCATCGCGCTCTGCGTGGAGGACCCCGCCGAAATCAAGCTGCCCGCCTCGGGGTGGTTGGAATGGGCGGACCCCGAAACCGGACGCCACGGGTGGGTCCGGACGGACTCCGCCGCGCTCAGGAAGCGCTTTCATGCCGCTCGGCTCAGGCAGCGGCGCCAGCTCGCGGAGGCCTTTTACCGGGCCGGGGTGGACGCCGTCACCTTCAGTACGGCCGCGGACGTCGTCCCTCCCCTCGTCGCCCTCCTGAGGCAGAGGGCCAGGAGGCGCGCGGCGTGAAGCGAGTTGGCGGCCTTCTGACCATCCTGTTTTCCTTTTCCCTGTCCGTTCTGGGGGCGCCACCGCCGGGTACCGCCGCCCCCTCATCCCTCAAGGGACGCTGGATCCTCCAAGATCCGGCGCGCCTGGGCGATCTCCTCGTGCTGGAGGCGGCCCTTCCCGTGACCTCCCCCGACTTCTTCATCGAAGGCGACCTCGTTCCCGGGGCCGACTGGGGACCCGGAAGGGTGGTCTCCCTGGCCAAGACGCCGCCGCCTTCTTTTCCAGGGGAACTCCGGCTCGCCGTGACGGTGCAGGTTTTCGCCACCGGCGACGTGGGTTTTCCGGCCGCGCGCATCGCCGTGCGCGACCGCGCGGGCCTTCACGATCGGGTCCTTGCCCCTCCTCCTCTCCACCTGGAGCCGCTCCTGCCCTCCGGGGACGCTCCGCGCCCTCCCCAGCTGGGGCCGCTCCCCCTGCCCCGTGGCCTTCCCTGGGGGTGGATTCTCCTCGCCGCGGCGCTCGTCCTGGGGATCCCGGCCCTCGCCCTGGGCCTGCGGAAGGCCAGGACCCGCTCGGCCTCCCCCCCGCCGAAGCCGACGTTACGGGAAACGGACCCCCCGCTCTGGGCGCGCAGGGAAGTGGAGCGCGTGTTCGCCGAGTGCCTCGATCCGGGCCTCCGTTACGAAACCCTCTCCATGATCCTCCGGGCCCTTCTGGAGTGGCGTTTCGATAGGCCCTTCCTCGAATGGACCGGAATCGAGGTTCGGAAAGGGCTGGCCGATCTCGCCGAACTCCCTCCCGATGCGGGACGCGCCTACGCGTCGGTTCTGGAACTTTGCGACCTGGTCCTCTTCGCGCGCCATCTTCCGGGCGGCGCGGAGGAAGACGCGGCGAGAAGAACCGCCCTGCAGGCGCTCGCCCAGACTCCCCCGAAGGCCCCGCCGGGGACCCGGGAGGCCGCATGAGCCAGATCGTCTTCCGGGATCCCGCCTGGCTCTGGGCCCTCCTGCTCGTGCCCCCATTGGTCGCTTACCGGGGCTTCCTCCTCCGCCGGTTTCGCAGGGCCCTCCCGTTTCCGCCCGCCCTCCAGATCGAAGCCCTGGCGGGACGGGGAACGGCGTTCCCGTGGATTTCCATCGGACTGCTCCTGGCGGGCTTCGCCTTCTTGTCCCTGGCGCTGTCCAGGCCCTCCCTCAAGTCCTCCCGCACGACGGTGTCCACGGAGGGGGTGGCCATCCTTCTCTGCATCGACGTTTCGGGCAGCATGGTCGCGGAGGACTTCCAGCCCAACAACCGGATCGACGTGGCCCGGACGGTCGTCGCCGATTTCGTCCGGCGCAGGCGCGAGGACCGCATGGGGTTGGTCTCCTTCGCCGCCATGCCCTTCCTACGATGCCCCCTCACCCTCGACCACAAGACCCTTCTGACGCTCGTTCAGGAGCTGCGCGCCGTGACCCGCACCGAGATCGACGGAACGGCCATCGGGGACGCCCTCGTGGCTTCCGGCAAGCGGCTCCTGGACGCCCCGGAGAAGAGCCGCGTGGTGATCCTGCTGACCGACGGAGAGAACAACCGCGGCCAATTCGACCCCTTGCAGGCGGCCCAGATGCTGGCTTCCCATCGGATCCGGGTGTACGCCGTGGGAATCGGAAGTTCGGGGGTGGTTCCCTACCCGGTGATCGGCGAAAGCGGGAAAAAGTCCTACCAATACGTGAGGATCGGGTTTAACGAGGAGGTCCTGAAGGCCCTGGCCAAGTCCACCGACGGCGTCTACTTCAACGCCTCGGACGGCCGGGCCCTGGAAAGGGTCTTTGAGGCCATCGACCGGCTCGAGCGCACCAAGGCCCAATCCTCCGGGTACGTCGCCTACCAGGACCTCTTTCTCTACCCTGCGGGAGCCGCCCTGCTCTGCCTGGCGGCCTACGCCCTCTGGGAGATGACCCTGGGGAGGAGCCTGCCGTGACGCCCTTTGCCCATCCCGCGGGCGCGGTCCTCCTGGCCGCCTTTCCCCTCCTGGTCTTGGGGGCGGCCCTGTCGCGGTGGAGGCGAGCCTCCCGCGCCGCCCGGTGGGGAGGAACGGCCAACGTTCGCAGGCTCTCCCTGCTTCCGGCGGGGGAGTGGGACACGGTTCGGAGTTCGGCGATCTGGCTGGCCATCGGACTCACCTTCCTCACCTTCGCCCGTCCCCAATGGGGGGAGGTGGCCGAAAACGTCCGAAGGGTCGGCCTCGACGTGGCCATCGTGCTCGACGTCAGCCGCAGCATGGCCGTATCGGACGTGGCGCCGAACCGGCTCGAGCGGGCCCGCATGGAGGTCCGCTCCTTTCTTTCCTCCACCGAAGGGGACCGGATGGGGCTGGTGGCCTTCGGAGGGGTGCCTCTCGTCCTCTCCCCCATCACGGAGGACACGGCGGCCGTCGCCCTCCTCCTGGACATCGCCGACACCCAGCTCATCCCCCCGCAGGGAACCGACGTCGGGCGGGCCTTGCTCACCGCTCAAAAGCTCTTTCCCGCCCAGCGGGACCGCGACGCCGTGGTGCTCTTGCTCTCCGACGGCGAAGACATGGGTTCCGCCGCCGCCGACGCGGCGCGCAATCTGGCTCGGAACGGCATCCGGCTTTTCTGTATCGGGGTGGGGACCCCGGCCGGCGGACCCGTGCCCGGACCCCGCGGGGAGCCCCTGATGGATCCGGCCACGGGCCACGCCGCGGTCTCCCGACTCGAGGAAGGGGAACTCCGGCAGATGGCGGCCCTGGCCGACGGGCGCTATTGGTCCCTCGGAAGCGGGGGGAGCGCCGTCCCGTCCCTCCTCGAGGAACTGGGCCGCCTCAAGCGCCGGGAGTACGCTTCCAAGAGCCGGGCCACCCGTCAGGAGCAATACCGGTGGTTCGCGGCGCCCGCGCTGGTTCTCCTTCTGGCCGCGCTGGTTCTCCCCGGGCGGAGGCGTCTCCCTTCCCCCGGCGCTCCTTCGGCGGCGAAGACCGCCTCTCGGCGCGCCCCGGCCATCGGGCTCCTTGTCTGGGCGGGCCTCTTGACGGCGGCCCCGCCCGCCTGGTCGAAATCACCCCGGAGCGCCGCGGCCGAAGCCCTGGCCGCTTACCGCGCCGGCGCTCCAGACCGGGCCCTCCAGCTGTATCAGCAGGCGCTGGCGGCCTCCGACGATCCCATCGAAAAGGCGCGCTTGAACTTCAACGTGGGGACCTGCCTTCTGGCCAAGAAGGATCCCCAACGCGCCGCGGACGCGCTGACCCTGGCCCTGGTGACGGAGGATCCCGAGGTCAAGGTCCCGACCCTCTACAACCTGGCCCTCGCCTTGTGCGATTCGGGCTCTCCTGACCGGGCCCTGGCCTCCTTGCGCGGCCTGCTCACCCTCGAGCCAGGCCACCAGCCGGCCAAGATCCTCTACGAGTGGATCTTGAGGAACCGGCCCGACGAGCCCCCTCCTCCCGACGAGCCGCCCCAACCCCCCCCGCCCCACGTCAAGCCTCCCGACCTGCTCGAGCAGCTCCCCATGCCGCCGCCGAAGGAGATGCAGGACCAGATCCGTCCCCCCGAGGACCCTCCGCCGGGAATGAAGCCCTGGTGAAGGAGTCCGTCGGAATGGCGGCGGTCGTCACGACCACTCCACGCGAGGGACGATCGAGTCTCCCTTGACTTTCTCGGCATCACCGCATATACTCATGCTGTGAGGTGGTGAGATGCTCTCTCAGACGTCCCGCTACGCATTGCGCATTCTCGGACACCTGGCCTCCCGTCCGGGGGACTGGGTTCAAGGCGTTCACATTGCACAGGATACGGGCATCCCCGCCAACTACCTCTCGAAAATTCTCAATCAGCTGCGAAAGCGCGGCTTCGTGCTCTCCCAGAAAGGGTGGGGCGGCGGATTTCGCCTCGCCCCCGGCGCGGAAGGGCATCCCATCCTCGAGGTGCTGGAGGTCTTTGACGGGCCCCGCGCCGAAGGCCAGTGCCTGTTCGGACTGGCCCGATGCGACAAGGACAATCCCTGCCCATTGCATACCTACTGGGAGAGCATCCAATCCACCTACTTGGCCATGATGCAGGCCACCAGGATCGCGGATCTCCATGGTCCGGCCCAGGCCGCCCAGACCGGATCCATCGATCCAAACCGCCCATGAACACCCGCCTTCCTCCCCCCCCTCTTTTTTTTCCTCATCAACGCATACGCGCATCCATTGGTCCTGTCAGGACCCCAGGAGGTCCCCATGCACCGTGCCATCGCTGAATTGATGGAGGAACACCGAATCATCGAAAAGGTCCTCGGATCCCTCGAGACCTTCGCTCTGGCCCTTGGCTCCCCGTCTCCGAAGGAGCGGGAGGCCGTCCGAGGGTTCGGGGAATTCTTTCGCCTCTTTGCGGACCGCTGCCATCACGGAAAGGAGGAGGATCGGCTTTTCGCGAAGATGGCCGAGGGAGGGTTCCCCACGGAAGTCGGCCCCATCGCGGTGATGCTTTCCGAACACGTGGAGGGACGCGCATGCGTGGCCGCATTCGTTCGCGCCGGAGATGGCTCGGGCCCCTTGGCGGAGGAGGAACGGAGCGATGTCGCGGAGGCCGTGGGCCGGTACGTCTCCCTCCTCCGGGCACACATCCTCAAGGAAGACAACATCCTCTACCCCATGGCGCTCCAGGCCCTCCCCCTCCACGAACTCAACTCGCTCGCCGAGTCCTACAGGACTTTCGAGCGTGAAGCCGTGGCAGAGGGCGAGCACCAACGCCTCCTTGCCCTGGCGGACAGGCTCGGCTCCTTGTACCCTCCCGACCCCGCACGGGCATCGGAAGCATCCTCCTGCTTCGGCTGTCCAGGCCGGGCGTGAGGCGTACCGCCTTGAGTACAACTCAGAAAGACCTGACACGGATTTCAAGCCACTCCGTTGGGAGGTGACCATGTCCGAACCCGGAACCCCGGCCAGGCTGTCGCCTTGGTGGCGAAGAGCCGCCCTCGGCGTCATGATTTTCGGTTTCTCGATCCTCGTATTCTTGACGTTTCAAACCTATCGGAATGCCCCCCCGATCCCCTCCCGGGTGGTGGATGAACAAGGCGCGGTGTTGTACACGGCCGAAGACGTCGGGAAAGGCCAGGAGGTCTTCTTCAAGTACGGCCTCATGGAACACGGATCGCTCTGGGGTCACGGAGCCTACCTGGGACCGGACTACTCGGCGGCCTACCTCCGCCGCGAGGCGGAAATCACCCGGGACGCCCTGGCCGCCTCGCGGTTCGACATGGCCGCGAAGGCCCTGGATAACACCCAAAGAGGTGCCGTGCTCGCCGAGGTAAAGGACGTCCTCAAGACCAACCGCTACGACGCCGCGACGGGCGTCCTTCTGTACACCGCAGGGGAGGCACGGAGCTTCGCCGTCCAGCAGTCCGAGTGGGCGGACTACCTCGCCAAGGGCGCTCCGGGCCTGCCCGCCTCCTACCTCAAGGGCGCCGACGAGGCCAGAGCGCTCACGGCCTTCCTGGCCTGGTCCTCCTGGGCCACACGAGCCAGCCGGCCGGGGCGTACCTATTCCTACACGAACAACTGGCCCTACGATCCCCTGGCCGGAAACACCCCAACCCCCCAGGCCATCCTCTGGAGCGCCGTGAGCCTCGTTTTCCTCCTGTGCGGCCTGGGAGCCGTCCTCTTCGTCTTCGGGAAGTTCGACTTCCTGGGGTGGAAGGGCGACGCGGGGGAACGGCCCGCCCACCTGAGCCTGCCCAAGGCGACGGCCCTCACGCCGAGCCAGCGGATCACCGCCCTCTTCTTTCTCGTGGTCGTTCTCCTCTTTCTCCTCCAGGTCTTTCTGGGGGGGGCCCTCGCCCACTACCGTGTCGAGCCCGAGGGCTTCTACGGGTACAGCCTCGCGAACCTCCTCCCCTATAACCTCGCCCGAACGTGGCACCTCCAGCTCGCGGTGTTCTGGATCGCCACGGCCTGGGTGGGCGGCGGCCTCTTTCTCGCCCCCCTACTCGGCGGCCAGGAGCCGAAGGGACAGAAATGGGGAGCGCTCGCCCTCCTGGGCGCCCTGGCGGTCGTCGTGTTCGGAAGCCTCTTCGGGGAGTACCTGGGCATCAACAACCGGCTGGGGGAGGTGTGGTTCTGGTTCGGACACCAGGGCTCGGAGTACGTGGACCTGGGGCGCTTTTGGCAGATCCTCCTGGCCGCCGGGCTCGTCTTCTGGCTCCTCCTCATGGTCCGCGCGCTGCTTCCCGCCTTCCGCGACGAGGGCAAAAGAGAGCTGGCGGGCCTTTTCCTCTTCGCTTCCGTGGCCGTGGTGATCTTCTACCTCCCGGCGTTCCTTTGGGGCGCGCGAACCAACTTCGCGGTGATCGACAATTGGCGTTTCTGGATCATCCACCTCTGGGTGGAGGGCTTCTTCGAGCTGTTCGCCACGGTCCTCGTCGCCCTCATGTTCGTCCACATGGGACTCGTCCGAGCGGTCACGGCGAGCCGGGTCATCTACCTGGACGCCATCCTCTACCTCGCCGGCGGAATCGCGGGCACGGCGCACCACTGGTACTTCACGGGGCAGGAGGCCGCGTCCATGGCCATCGGGGCCTGCTTTTCCGCCCTGGAGGTGGTACCCCTCACGCTCCTCACGCTGGACGCATGGGATTTCCTCAAACTTCAAAAGGCGCCCTGCGCCGACTGCGGGAAACCCCTCGCTCTCAAGCAAAAATGGGCGGTCATGTTCCTCATAGCCGTGGGATTCTGGAACTTCCTCGGCGCGGGGGTTTTCGGTTTCCTCATCAACCTGCCCATCGTCTCCTACTTCGAAATGGGCACGACCCTGACGCCGAACCACGGACACGCCGCCATGTTCGGGGTCTTCGGGATGCTCGCCCTCGCGGTCCTCGCTTACTGCCTGAGGGCCCTTGCCTCCGACGGGGCTTGGGGGCGCGCCGAGAAGTTCATCCGCGCCGGGTTCTGGGGACTCAACGCGGGGCTGGGCCTCATGATCGTCCTGAACCTCTTCCCCGCCGGCGTTCTGCAGCTTTATGACGTGGTGCTCAACGGGTACGCCCACGCCCGGAGCGTGGAATTCACGATGACCGGGCTCTTTCACACCACGGAGTGGATCCGCCTCGCGGGAGACGCGACCCTGCTCCTCGCGGGCGCCGTACCCTTCGCCATCGGCGGGATCCTCGCCGTGGCCGGAATCCTGAAGGAGCGCCCAGAAGACGCCCAAAAGACCGTCCATGCCCACTGAACCCCGAAGCGGGCCGGGGCCCCACCTGACCCCGGCCTGCTTCTTTCTTGTGGAGACCCCATGACCGAATCCCTGACCCCCATCGCCCAGGACCTGACCCGGCAGATTCAGTTCGCCGAGCGAGGGATCGTCAGCAAGACCCTCTACGACTCGCCGGCCCTCAAACTGGTGCTCTTTTGTTTTGAGGAGGGACAGACCCTCTCGGAACACACGGCCCCCTTCGAAGCGGTGATCCACGTGGTCGAGGGGAAGGCCACCGTGCGGCTCGGTGACGAAGACCACGAAGCGGCCCCCGGCTCGGTCTACGTGATGCCCAAGGGGCTCGTTCACGCCGTCCAGGCGGCCGGACGGTTCGTCTTTCTTTTGACCTTGGTCAAGGAAAGGCCGCTGGCGACCCTGCGATCCTAGGGCGGCATCGCGCCCGCCCCCGGTCGGGCGTGCTGGACGAGGGAGGCATGCCATGGGATGGGTACGGAGGGGATGGGTCGGAGCCATCTGGTTGTGGGTCGCGCTCACGGCAAAGGCCCAGGGCCTTCCACTCTGGGAAGGCGGAGAGGGGTCCCTCTCCCTCCTCCTGGAGGAAAGGGCCCGTTGGGAGATCCGAGAGGACGCGGACTTCCAGAAGGAAGCGGAGGACCGCAACGCCTTTGTGGGAAACCGCTTTCGGGCCGGCCTGGACCTTCGGTTCGGCACGTCCTTGAGGATTTTTGCGGAGGGACAGGACAGCCGTCACTGGGGCGCCGACGCCGTCCCTGCCAAGATCGCCGGCCGGCACTCCGATCTCCGTCAGGCTTATGTGGAGGTTCGGGGTCTCGGAGGCGTGAAAGGCCTGTCCACCAGGTTGGGCCGCCAGGAACTCTCCTACGGCGAGGAACGTCTCGTGGGAGCCTTCGGATGGTCGAACGTCGGGCGCTCCTTCGACGCCGCCAAGGTCCGTTTCGAATCGAGCGGCGTCTTTCTGGATGCGTTTCTCGCACGGGCCAGGCGAAGGCCTCTTCTCGGGGACACGCCGGACCAGACGCTCTCCGGTCTCTACGCCGGGTTCCTCCAGGACCGCAAGGACCTGAAGGCGGAGGCCTACTTGCTTCTCAAGCGGGACGGGGGACGCACGCCCGGCGAGCTCGGGGGGGAGTTCAGGAGCCGCATCCCGACCTACGGGGGCCGGCTTCTCTGGGCGCCTGGGGCGGGCCTGGAGCTCGCACTCGAATCCGCGTGGCAGACGGGAGAGCGGGGCCCCGACCGGCACCGGGCGGATGCCCAGTCGCTCCGGGTGACCTGGACCCTTCCCTCGGACGCCGGCGTCGCCCTGGGGGCCGAATGGAACCGCGCCTCCGGCGACGAGGACCCCTTGGACGGCCGATCCGGCTCCTTCGACAACCTCTTCCCCACCAATCACAACAAGTACGGCCTCATGGACTACCACAACTGGAGCAACCTTCGCGAGGTCAAGATCTTCGGTTCGGTCCTGATCCGGGAGAAGGTGCGCCTTGAGGTGGAGGTCCACGACTTCCGCCTCGACTCCCCCACCGCCTCCTGGACCTCCGCGGGAGGGGCCCTGATGGGACGCGATCCTTCGGGCGGTTCCGGCGGCCGCGTGGGTCGAGAGGTGGACCTCGCGGTTTCGGGAGGCTTCAAGACGCGGCCCTCGGTGAAATGGCTCGCCGGCGTCTCCCAGTACGATCCCGGCGAGTTCGCGAAGGCCGTCCGGGGGCCCGATCCCAGCCGTCTGGCGTACGTGCAGGTGGCTCTCGCATACTAGCCGAAGGAGGCCCCCATGACCCGCGGCATTCCGAACCTGCCGTCCCCACTCTGGGTCGCGGCCCTGCTCGTGGGCGTCGCGGCGGGCGTCGGATTCTTCACCTTCGGCTACGCCGAGGGCCTCTCCTACTTCAGCCAGGACCCGGCCGCCTGCCGGAACTGCCACATCATGAACGACTCCTTCGATTCCTGGCAGAAATCGGGACACCACGGGGCGGCGGCCTGCGTG
Source organism: Acidobacteriota bacterium (assembly GCA_040752915.1). Taxonomy (NCBI): domain Bacteria; kingdom Pseudomonadati; phylum Acidobacteriota; species Acidobacteriota bacterium. The sequence continues at coordinate 7,802 of JBFMHB010000015.1, read as the reverse complement.
GATTGCCACCTGCCCCACGGCTTTGTGGAAAAATACCTCGCCAAGGCGGAGAACGGGTATCACCATTCCCGCGGATTCACCCTCCAGGACTTCCACGAGCCCATCCGCATCAAGGAGAAGAACGCCGGGATCCTTCAAGAGAACTGCGTGCGGTGCCACGGCGAACTCGTTCACGATCTCGTGGCGAGCGCTTCCGCCCGGGCGGGGGGCGTGCGGTGTGTCCACTGCCACGCCGACGTGGGCCACGGTCCGGTACGCTGAAGAGGGGGATCGCTGGAAGAGGGAAACGGGAGACCCAGAACGGTTGACAGCCTCGTTCGGAAAGTCTAAGGGCCGCCAGGTCCCGGAGAGGCCCGGGGCCGGCCAAGGAGGCGGAGGATGGCGCCGGGTTGGACGGGTTGGTGGAAGGAGTCCGGGGGGAGATGGGCCCTCTTCACGGCGGTCGCCGTGGCGGCAGCCGTCGCGAGCGCGGTCGTCACGGCCCTTCTCGTGAACATATTCGAGAGGAAGCAGGAGGCGAAGGACCCGTATCTCAAACTCGTCCAGGTCTCGGAGGAAACGACCGATCCGGAGACCTGGGGGATGAACTGGCCCCGGCAGTTCGATGCCTACAAACGGACGGCGGACGCCACGCGGACGAAGTTCGGCGGGAGCGAGGCCATGCCGGCCCAAAAGCTGGAGCGCGACCCCTGGCTCAAGCGCATGTACGACGGATACGCCTTCTCCATCGACTACCGCGATCGGAGAGGGCACGCCTACATGCTTTTCGACCAGGAACACACCGAGAGGGTGACCAAAAAGGCCCAGCCCGGAGCATGCCTCCACTGCCATGCCTCCATCATCCCCCTCTACCGCCACGTGGGGAACGGGGACGTCATGAAGGGCTTCGAAGAGGTCTGCGCCATGCCCTACCAGCAAGCACACGATTTCAAGGACGAATCGGGGAAGGCCCTGGTTCGCCACCCCGTGTCGTGCGTGGACTGTCACGACCCCAAGAGCATGGAACTGCGCGTCACGCGCCCGGGGTTCCTGAACGGGATCCGGGCCCTGAAGGCCTCCCAGGGCATCGCGGACTACGACCCCAACCGGGATGCCACACGACAGGAAATGCGCTCGTACGTCTGCGGGCAGTGCCATGTGGAGTACTACTTCAAGGGCGAGAGGAAGACCCTCACCTACCCCTGGCACAAGGGCCTCCGGGTCGAGGAGATCGAGGCCTACTACGACGAGGCCGGATACAAGGACTGGACCCACGCGGAGACGGGAGCCCCGGCCCTCAAGGCCCAGCACCCGGAGTTCGAAATGTGGAATCAGGGAATCCACTCCCGCTCCGGCGTCGCCTGCGCGGACTGCCACATGCCCTACGTCCGTCAGGGGGCCCTCAAGATCTCGGACCATTGGGTGCGCAGCCCCCTCGTCAACGACGAGTCCATATCGCGGGCCTGCCAACCCTGTCACCGCTACCCGGAGGCGGAAATCCGAGCCCGGGTGGACCTGATCCAGGAAAGGAACCACGCGCTTCTCCAGCGGGCCGCGTCGGCTTTGATGGACCAATTGGACGCCGTCCGCGCCGCCCAGGCCGGGGGCGCCACCCCCGCCGACCTCGCCCCGGTCCTCGATCTACAGCGAAAGGCCCAGTGGCGCATCGACTTTGTGTCCTCCGAGAATTCCATGGGGTTCCACGCGCCTCAGGAGGCCGCCAGGATCCTCGGGGAGGCCATCGATTACGCGCGGCAAGGCCAGGCCAAGGCCGCCGAGCTGGCCGCGTCGAGACCGTGAGAAAGCGGGCGCGGAGGGCGTCCGCTGGGGTTCATAGGGAGGCTTCGATGAAGAAGAAATGGCTTCGTTTCACCGTCCTGCTGGGGCTTTTCGCGGCGTTCTCCACGGCCGCCGCCGATGGGCCCGACTGCGTGGGATGCCACACCGCCAAAGGCATCACGGGAAGCGCCCTTCGCGACTGGAAGCTCTCCAAGCATGCGGCGGGGGAGGTCACGTGCGCCGAGTGCCACCTGACGGGAGATCCAGCCTCAAAGACCGGCGCCTGCGAGGCGAAGGGCGTCGTCCGGTCGGTCTCCGCCAAGACCTGCGCCCGGTGCCATCCCGATCAGGCGGGGCAGTTCGCGAAGAGCAAGCACGCCGCGGCGTGGGTCGCCATGAACGCCATGCCCACGACCGGGGACCAGCCCCACGCCCTCATGGACGGCATGAAAGGCTGCGGGGGGTGCCACCGGGTGGGCCTGGACGGCGGCAAGTGCGACTCCTGCCACACCCGCCATTTGTTCTCGGCGGCCGAGGCGCGCCGTCCCGAGGCCTGCGCCACCTGCCACATGGGCTTCGACCATCCCCAGTGGGAGATGTACTCCACGAGCAAACATGGCGCCCTCTACATGCAGACCGCCCACAAGACCAACTGGGAGGTCCCCATCAAGGACTGGTACAAGGAGGCCGCCACGGCCTACCCAGACTCGCCGCGGACACCCACGTGCGCCTTCTGCCACATGCCCTCTGGAGACCACGGTGTGAAGACGAGCTGGGGCTTTCTGGCCGTCCGCCTGCCCGAAGACGACCCCGAGTGGATGGCCGACCGAGCCGTCATCCTCCAGGCGCTCGGCGTGCTGGACAAGAACGGCCAGCCCACGGCCCGCCTCGAACTCGTGAAGGCCGGCGACGTGGCGCGGCTGACCAAGGAGGAATGGCAGGCCCGCAGGGACCAGATGATCGGACAGTGCTCCAAATGCCACGGACCCACCTTCGCCAGGGAGGAACTGCAAAAGGGAGACGAGATCATCAAGGCCGCGGACCGGCTCATGGCCCAGGCCATCCAGGAGGTGTACGGCCTGTACCGGGACGGGATTCTGCCCGAACCCAAGGACCGTCCCTTCAGCGTCGACGTTCTGCGCTTCTACGAGGTGGAGCATCCCATCGAGCAGAAGCTCTACGTCATGCTCATGGAGCACCGCATGCGGACCTTCCAGGGCGCCTTCCACATGAACCCCGACTACCAGCACTGGTACGGCTGGGCCGAGATGAAGCGGGATCTTGCGGAAATCAAGGCCGAGGCCGCGCAGATCCGCAAGGCTCACGCAGAGGGGAACGCGAAAAAGTAACCCTCGCGCCGCCTCGAAGGAAAAAAGGGGCGGGGGCATCCCCGCTCCCTTTTCTTTTGGCTCCCCTTGAGAATCTGTGCGTCTCGAAGGGCGGGGCAGGCCGCCCAAGCGCTGGGTGCGCCTGGCTTTGGGCGGGAGAGGCGCCGGGACGCCGCCATCCGCCTGCGGCGGACGGCGATTCAGCTCGGGGGCCTGCACGAATCTCCGGACGAGCTTTTATTTTGCGTTCAATCTCCTGCCCGGACGATCCGCCCTCCCGCTTTCGGGATCCGGAGGTCCGGGCGGGCCAGCTCCCTGCGAAGGATCTCCTGGAGGCTGACGCCGTAGTCCCTCGCGTCCAGGCCGGACTTGAACTCCGCGAGCCCGTCCCCTCCGGAGAGGAGGAATTGGGTGCAGGCCACTCGGTACGCCCTTGCGGGGTCAAGGGGCGCGCCTCCGATTCGGATGGAACGCGCCCCGCCCTTCTCGTAGACGGCCTCGATGCCCGAGACCTGGAGAAAACCGCCCGGCGGGTCTTCCCGGGGCATGGACGCGCACCGGTCGAGAAGGGCCTGGATCTGCTCTCCCGTGAGCAGAACGGTGGTCAGCGAATCGAAGAAGGGCAGGCACGCATAGAGGTCCCGCCCGGTCACCCCGCCGGCGGGCAACCCGGCCCGCAGGGCGCCTCCGTTGATGAAGGCCGCCTCGGCTTTCGACGCCTCCTTCATGGCGTCCGCCACGAAGTCCCCGAGGGGCGCCTCCCCTGTGCGCAGGAGGACCCGGTCCCCGGAGAGCGCCTCCGGCAGGCGTCCGATGACGGCCCCAAGGGCCGCCTCCTCCTTCTCGAGATACGGCCGGAGGAGGGCCGCCGCCTCCCCGCTCTCCCCCGTGGAGGAAGTCACCGGAAGAAGGCGGCCGGTGACGGCGGGCGCGGACGCGCCCGAGAGGGTGATTTCCACCTCTCCGAGGAACCGTCCCCGGTCCCCCGCCTGCACGATGGGCACCCCGTTTTCCACGTGAGGGGTCTCGAGGACCTTGTGGTCGTGTCCCCCCACGATCAGGCCCACGCCTTTGACCTCCTTGGCGATCCGCTTGTCCTGCTCGAACCCGCAGTGAGAGAGAACCACCAGGAAATCCCAATGCCCGGGATTCTCACCACAGAGAGCCGAGAGGGCCGGAACGGGGTCCGAAAACGCGAATCCCTCCGTGTTGCCGGGGGCCGTCGTCGTCGGCGTCTCGGGCGTCGTCACTCCGGTGAAACCCACGGCGAACCCTCCCACCCGGGCCACCATCCACGGTTTCCAGAAGGTGTGGGAGGGTTCGGCCGCGGAAACATTGCACAGGAGCAGGGGGATGCCCGAGCCGGTGATGCGCCGCATCAGCGTGCCCACCCCGAAGTCCCACTCGTGGTTCCCGGAGGTGAGGGCGGACAGCCCCGCCTTCTGCAGAACCTGGAATTCGGGATCCCCCTGGAAGAGCGTCGAGAAGGCCGTTCCCGTGAAGAGGTCGCCGGCGCACACCAGGCGGGTTTCGACCCCCTCCGCCCGGGCCGCCTCGCGGCGGGCGTCCGCCAGACCGATGAGCCGCGCGAGTCCCCCGGACTCCTCTCCCGTTCTGGAGACGACCGGTTCCACCTGCCCGTGGAAGTCGTTGAAATGCAAGATGCGAAGCCGCGCGGGCCTCTCGCGGGTCTCCAATCCGGCCAGAGCGCCGAAGAGGAGAAGGACCCAGGCGAAGGCGATGCCGCTCTTGAGATGGCGCATTTCCCTACCCCCTTGGCCCCATGGTACCACCGGCCCCGTCCAGGAGCCCTTTTCCCCCGGCCGGGGGGCCTTCCGGAGCCCCCGGTTTGAACGCCAGGCCCCCGTGGTCTACCCTGGCCGGGGAGGCACCATGGTCACGCTCACGTCGTACGGAGCCGCGGAAGAGGTCACCGGCAGCCGCCACGTCCTGGAAACGGAGCAAGTCAGGGTGCTCGTGGACTGCGGGCTCTTTCAGGGCAGACGGGAAGAGGCGTACGAGAAGAACCGCCGGTTTCCTTTCCGGCCCTCCTCCCTGGCCGCGTCCGTCAACACCCACGGGCATCTCGACCACTGCGGGACGTATCCACTGCTCGTGAAGGAGGGCTTCTCGGGGGACATTCTCTCGACGCCCGCCACCCGGGACATCGCGAGCCTGGTCCTGATGGACTCGGCGCGCATTCAGGCCTACGACGCTCGATTCCTGGACAAGCAGCAGAGCCGGAATCCCCAGCCGTGGCGCAGGGTTTTCCCCCCCCTGTACGACGAGGAGGATGTAAAGGCCGCCCTCAGACAGTACGTGACCGTGGCGCACCATCGACCCTACCCCCTCGCGCCCGGAATCATGGCCACACTGTACGACGCCGGCCACATCCTGGGCTCCTCTCTGGTTCACCTGGAGGTTCATTCGGACGGAAAGAGCCTTTCGGTGGGCTTCACGGGTGACCTGGGGCGAAAGGGCCTGCCCATTCTGCGGGACCCGGAGGGCCTTCCCCCTCTCGACTACCTCGTGTGCGAGAGTACCTACGGCGACCGCCTCCACGACGAGATCGCGTTCGCCGAGGAGGAGCTGGCCCAGGTGGTCCGGAACACGGTGGAGGCCGGCGGGCGGGTGCTGATTCCGGCCTTCGCCGTGGAGCGCACGCAGGAGCTCATTTACTGCCTTCACAGGCTCCACGACGCCGGGCGCATCCCGCCCGTTCCGGTCTTCGTGGACAGCCCCATGGCCGTCTCCGCCACGGCCATCTTCCGCGCCCATCCGGAGTGCTACGACCGGGAGACCGTGGACGAGTTCCTGAACCGAAACGAGAGCCCCTTTTCCTTCAGCGCCTTGCAGTACATCGCCGACGCGGAAGCCTCGAAGGCGCTCAACTCCCGCAAGGGCCCGTGCGTCATTATCGCCACCTCCGGCATGTGCGAGGCGGGGCGCATCCTCCACCACCTCCTTCACGGCCTGTCGGACCCCAGGAACACTGTGCTCATCGTCGGATTCATGGCGCAGAACACACTGGGAAGGGCGCTCGCCGACAAGAAACCGGAGGTCAGGATCTTCGGAGAGCGCCATCCCGTCCGCGCCCGCGTGAAGATCCTCAACGCCTTTTCCGCCCACGCCGACTATCGCGAAATCGGAGAATGGGTTCTGGCCCAGGACTTGAGCCGCCTGAAGGGAGTCTTTCTGGTCCACGGCGAGCCATCGGCCCAGGCGGCTCTGGCCCGGCACCTGGACGGACTGGGCGTGCGCCCTGTGACCGCCCTGCGCCCCGGGGTGTCCATGGCCCTCACCTGACCTTCCCTCCCGTTTGCCTCCGAGCCTGGACGTTTACCCCGCCCGGAAAGAACTCCCCGTGACGGGGAACCAATCTCCACCTCCGGGGTCTCATCCTCCTGGAGGGTGCGCGTGTCCATCGAATGGGTTTATCCTCTTCCCATGGACGGATTGGATTCCTCCCTGGCGGGCGCGGCCTGCGGGGCAAGCGAGGACGAATGCGACGTGGCCCGTTTTCAGGCCGGCGAGGAAGCCGCCTTCGAGTCCCTGGTCCGGCGGCATGAGAGAACGGTGTACCGCCTCGCGCTCCGCATGCTCCGCCACCCCGAGGACGCCATGGATGCGACCCAGGAAATCTTCATTCGGACGTTCAGGGGACTTCGCTCCTTTCGGGGGGAGGCGGCTTTTCGGACGTGGCTGTACGGAATCGCCCTCAACGTCTGCAGAACCCGCGGGTCGGCCGCGGCAAGGAGAAGCCCCGCCGAGAGCCTCGACCGGACGGGCGATGAGGCCGAAGGGCGGCCCCTGCGGATCGTCAAGGACCCGTCCCCCGACCCCGCGGAGCGGGTCTTGGGAGGCGAACTCTACGCGGCTCTTCAGGCGGCCCTATCGAAGATCTCCGCCGAACACCGGGAGATCCTCGTCCTCAGGGAGGTTGAACAGCTCGACTACGGCGAGCTCTCCTCCCTTCTGGGGGTTCCGGAGGGGACCGTGAAATCCCGTCTGGCAAGGGCGCGACGCGCCCTTCGCGAGACCTTGGAGGGCGTTTGGCCATGACGTGCGAAGAGTTCCTCGACCTCCTGGACGGGGACCTCCCCTTCACCGAGGAGGCCGAGGCCCACCGGTCCGCCTGCCCCGCCTGCGCCCTGGCGGCGGATCGGGAGGAGGCCGCCCGCAGGGGCCTGGCCGCCTTCCGGGACGTCGAGCCTCCCGGGGATCTCCACGGCAGGATCCTCTCCGCTTCAGCGCGGCCCGCCGCCGGACGACTCTGGCGCCGCGCGGCCTGGGCGGCTCCGATGGCCGCCGTTCTCCTGCTCGCGCTCCTGGGGGGGGTCACCCTCGTCCGCTCCTTCCGCTCCTCCTTCACTTCGGACGAGGGTCTTCGCCGGCCCACGGTCATGGCGCCCCAGCCCGCCGTGGAGAGGAGCCAGACCGCCGCGCCCATGGACCAGCGGAGCCCCTCCCCCGAGCCGGAAACGAGCCCCGGTCGCAAGGAAAGCCGTGAGGGAGACAACCTCCTTCCTCCCCCTCCCCCTCGTCCGGCGGGAGTGACGGGACTCGAAATTTCGCCGGACCTCGCTGAGGTGCACCGCAAAGGAGAGGCCCGCGACGAGGGGGGCGGACCAACCCCTTACGAGACTCCGGCCGAAGAACAGGCCCCGGCCAAGTCGTCGGACCGGACCCGCGAGGTCGCCGCGGCGCCGCCCACCC
>JBFMHB010000014.1 GCA_040752915.1 Acidobacteriota bacterium | reverse complement strand
AGTGGTGGACATCGGGTACGAATCCGCGGAAATCGGCTTCACGGGATTCCAGGAAACCCAGCGCATCCCCTTGACCGGAGGAAAGTAGCGTGAGCATTCGAATCCTTCGCACCGCCGTCGCTTCCGGCCTGCTCCTTCTGGCCCTCGGGTGCGGTTCCGTCTCCTACCAGAAGGGCCGGATGTACCTGGAGCAGGGCCGCCTGGACGAGGCCGTCACGAGCCTCGAAGAGGCCGTGAAATCCAATCCCGGAAACGTGAAGTACGAAACCGAACTCGTGCGGGCCAAGTTGGCCTCGGCGAGGAAGCACTCCGAGAACGCGCGCCTGGCCATGGCCCGGGAGGACTACACCACCGCCATCCAGGAGCTGCAGGCCGCGCTCCGCGTGGATCCCGGCAACCAGCTCGCCCAGGACGACCTGCAGAAGGTGCTTTCGGCGGTGGACGAGAAGGAGCGGGAGGCGCGCTCCAAGGCGCTCACGCTGGACGCCATGAAGGCGGAGGCCGCCAAGAACTCGGGGGCCCCCAAGCTCGATCCCGCCTCCAACATCCCCATCGTCCTGAAATTCGCCGACACGCCCATGAGGACGATTCTGGACGCCGTGTCCAAGGCTTCCGGGATCAACTTTCTGTACGACGACAAGGCCGAGACCACCAAGCGCGTCAGCGTGGACTTCGCCAAGGTGAGCCTGGAACAGGTCCTGAACTACCTCATGATGCAGACCAAGCACTTCTACAAGGTCCTCGACCCCCACACCCTGGTCATCGTCCCGGACACGAAGCAGAAGCGGGACGAGTACCAGGACCAGGTCATCAAGACCTTCTACCTGTCCAACGCGGACGTGAAGGACGTCTTCCAGCTGGTTCGATCCATCCTGCAGGCCAGGAAGATGGCCATGAACCAGGACCTGAACTCCATCACCATCCAGGACACCCCCGAGACGGTTGCGGTGGCCCAGCAGATCATCGAGAACAACGACAAGTCCAAGGGCGAGGTCGTGGTGGACGTGGAGCTCCTGGAGGTCAACTCCAACCTCGTCCGGAACCTCGGCCTCGACCTCACGGCCAAGAGCTTCACCATCGGCCCCGAGAGGAACCTCACCCGCGACGCGACCACGGGTCTTCCCACGGGAATCGGGACCGGGCGACCGGCGCGCATCGACCGCTTCGACAATATCCTGCGGGGCCAGCTCTGGATCTCGCCCATCCCCAACCTGGTGGCCAACCTGCTCCTCACGGACACGGACAGCCAGATCCTCGCCAAGCCCCAGCTCCGCGTCATGGAGGGCCAGAAGGCCTCGGTCCACATCGGCGACCGCATTCCCATCGCCACGGCCCAGCAGTACCTGGGCACCGCGGGCACGAACACCAACTACACGCCCATCACCTCGTATACCTACCAGGACGTGGGCGTGAAGATCGAGATCGAACCCAAGGTCCACCACAACCGTGAGGTGACCATCAAGCTCAAGAGCGAGGTCTCCTCGGTCACGGGATACGTGTCCGCCGCCTCGGGATCCCTCACGGGAGACCAGCCCATCATCGGCACACGCGAGGCTACCACCACCTTGCGCCTGGAAGACGGGGAGACGAGCCTTCTGGCGGGTCTCATCCGGCAGGAGGACAAGAAGAACCTCTCAGGCCTTCCTGGAGTGAGCGAAATCCCGGTCCTGAGGCGGCTCTTCTCCAGCACGAAGGACGAGAAGAACTCCACCGACGTCGTCATGCTCATCACGCCTCACATCATCCGCCTGCCCAACATCACGCAAGAGAATCTGGATCCGCTGTGGGTCGGCACCGACCAGGGCCCCAAGGTGGGCGGGAGCGCCGCGTCGCCCTTCGGCGCCCCGGCGGGGGCTGGCGCCCCCTCCCCCTCGCAACAGCCCTCACCCAAGGCGCCGGAGGAGGCCAAGGTGCCCGAGGAGGAGGCCCCGTCGGGGGAGGCGGAGGAAGAGAAGCCCTCGGACAAGCAACCCCAGCAGCAGGCCCGCCTCCTCGTGAGCCCCACGAGCATCCATGCCAGCGCCGGAGAGACCGTGGTGCTGAACCTGGTCCTCATCGGTGCCCAGGAAATGAAGGGCTTTCACGCCGAAATGGAATACCCCTCGGGCGTCCTCCAATTCCAGGGCGTGGAGGAGGGGACCTTTCTGAAGATGGGAGGCGGCGTGACCTCCTTCACCGGGCAGGAGACCCGGCCGGGAGCCATCGTCTTGGATGCCATGAGGCAAGACGCCTCCGGCGCGTCCGGCTCGGGCCTCGTGGCGCGGGTGCGCTTTTCAGCGGCCGCGGCCGGGGAAGGCCGGATCCAGCTGGGAACCCTGGTGAGCACTTCCGTGTCGGGACAGACGAGTCCGCTCACCCCGGCCTTCGCCACCGTGGCGGTCCGTCCGCCGCAGCCGGGCGGAGCCGGGGAATAGAGGTAGGCCGCCGCCAGCGGCCGCGTTTCAGGAGTCGAGGTTGGACAGGACCGGAACCGCTTCGGCGCCACGGCAACTCAGGGCCTCCGGCGGCAATCCCAAGGGAGAAGCCGCCCCGACCCCGCGCGGCCGCCGGGGCGAGCGGGGGATCTCCCTCTTTGAGGTCGGGCTGGCCGTCGGGCTGCTCGCCATCCTGGCCCTCGTGGCCATTCCGGCCCAGCACATCGTTTCGCGGCGGGCCAAGGAGGTGGAACTGCGGCGCTCCTTGAGGGAGATGCGCCGGGCCATCGACGAGTACCACCGCTACGCCGTTCAGGGGCTGATCATGCAAACCGACGTCTCCCAAGATTTCTACCCTGAGGAGCTGGAGACCTTGGTGGAGGGCGTGCCGATCGTGGGAGACCCCACGGGCAAGAAGGTGCGGTTCCTTCGGAGGATCCCCGTGGATCCCATGACGGGAACGGACGAGTGGGGGCTAAGGTCCACCCGGGACGAACCCGACTCCACGATGTGGGGCGGAGAAAACGTCTACGACGTCTACTCTCTCAGCACGGCCGCCGCTCTGGACGGAAAGACCCACTACAACGAGTGGTGAGCGGGCCGTGGGGACGGAACCAGGTGACGAGGTGAAGATGCGATGAAGGAACACCGCCGAGACGACACCCCCCGAGTGGCAGCGGGGCCCGCCCCTTCCGCGCGCTCCCGCCGGACCCGCAGGGAGTCGGGCTTCACGCTCATGGAGCTGATGGTGGTCGTCGCCATCATCGGAATTCTGGTCAGCATGGCCGTCCCGACCTACCGGACCGCCGTGGAGCGGACGAAGGAAACGGTCCTGAGGCAGAATCTGTCCGTGATCCGGGACTGCATCGACCAGTACTACGCGGACAAGGGCCGCTACCCGGACAGCATCGAGGCGCTCGTGTCCGAGGGGTACCTGCGCCACCTCCCCGTGGACCCGATCACGGAGAAATCCGACTGGGTCACGGTCCCCTACACGGGTGCCGAGGAGGGCCAGCTCGAGCCCACCGAAGGGGAGGAGGGGGGCGGGGGCATCTGGGACGTCCACTCGGCCTCCGAGGGCACGGCCCGGGACGGCTCCAAGTTTTCCGAGTGGTAGGGGACCGGATGAATGGGGAGAGCGCCATGAGTTCCTTCGGGAACGACGGGAGACCGGAGCCCGGGGCCTGCCCGGCGGCGGGCGAGCGCGGCGTGGTCTTCATTTGGGTGCTCGTGTCCCTCTTCATTCTGGCGGTCATGCTCATGGCCGCCGTCCAGCCTGCCTCCATCGTGGCCAAGCGGGAAAACGAGCAGGAGCTCATCTTTCGGGGCGAGGAATACACGGAAGCCATCCGCCAGTATCAGACCGAACACGCGGGGACCTTCCCGACCCGGCTGGAGGATCTCCTCAAAGAGGGCCCCAAGCGCAGGCGGTACATCCGCCGGCTCTACCGCAATCCCTTCGACCCCGAAGGCAAGTGGTCGCTCCTGGCCCCCGGCACGACGGTGGTCTCCGTGGACGAGAACGGGAAGACCGTGTACACGCCCCAGGGGGGCACCGCCACCCGCTCCGGCACCACGACGACCCCGCCCCAGGGCTCTGGGACCTCCACGGGAACGGGCGGCGCGGCGGGAATGGGGCGAGGGGGGCAGGGTTCTCCCGGCGGAAAGAACAAGGTTCTCCCCTTCCGGATTGACGGAAAGGAGGGCCAGCCCATCTTGGGCGTGTACTGCCGGCTCGAAGACCGATCCTTCGTCGAGTACCGGGGCGCGTCGAAGTACAGCGAGTGGTTCTTCTCGCCCCTCGTCATCCCTCCGCCGCAGGGGCCCCTGAAGCAGGGCAATCCCGACAAGATGGCCAAGTAGGGCCCTCCGGCCGACCCTTGCCAGGAACAATCCGCTCCCCCCGCGGCGTTCCCAATGGACTATGATGGAGCGCCGGAGATCGCCGTGAAGAAGGGAGTCCGGGACATCCTGGCCATCCTGTGGCGCCACCGCGCCCGCGCCGCCCTGGGGGTCCTCTGCCTCCTCGTGGTGGACGGGGCCCAGCTCGCGATCCCGCTGGTCGTCAGAGACGTGGTGGACGGCCTCGCCCGTGGCGCCGCCACGCGCGGGACCATTTTTCGGGGCGCCTTCCTCCTCCTCCTCCTCGCTTTGTTCATCGCCCTATTCCGGTTCCTCTGGAGGCACTTTTTCTTCTCCTTGGCTCGCCGGGCGGAGCTGGACCTCAGGAATCGGATCCTGGACCATGCGCTGACGCTGTCCACCCGGTTCTTCCAGCGGACCCGAACGGGGGAGTTCCTGGCCCTCGCCAGCAACGACGTGGAGTCCGTGCGGCAGGCCCTCGCCATGGGGTTCGTCGCGGGCTTTGACGCCTCCGTGTACGCCCTCGTCGCCATCGGGGCCATGCTCTTCCTCGACCCCGTTCTGGCCCTGTGGACCATCCTGCCCCTTCCCTTCCTCGCGGCGCTCATGGCGGTCTCCCTCAAGGCGATCTACGACCGGTGGGACGCGGTCCAGGCCTCCTTCGAGGCCCTGACGGAGAAAACGCGGGAATCGGTGGCGGGAATGAGGGTGCTCAGGGCCTACGACCGAGGGCGTTCCGACCTGGCCGACTTCGAACGGTACAACGCGGACGTGTTCGCCAAGACCCTGAAGTACGTGAAGGTGGACGCCGTCTTTCACCCCGCCGTCCTCCTTCTGGCCGGTTTCAGCGTGGCCATCCTCCTCGCCGTGGGCGGGGGCCGCGTCCTTTCGGGGCGCACCTCCGTGGGCTCCTTCGTGGCCTTCGCCTCCTACCTCGGCATGCTCACCTGGCCCATGATCGCGGCGGGATGGATGCTGAGCCTCACCCAGCGGGCCGCCGCGTCCATGGACCGGATCAACGGCCTCTTCGCCGAACGGGACGCGGAGGGGGAAGGCCGCCCCGTTCCTGCCCGAAGCGGCCCCCGGGGCGGCCTCGAGGCGAGGGGCCTCACCTTCACCTACCCCCGAGCGGGAGCCCCCGCCCTCCGCGATGTGCGCTTCGACGTCCCTCCGGGCGGCTCCCTTGGCCTGGTCGGAGAGGTGGGCTCGGGAAAGAGCACCCTCACCCAGCTTCTCCTCAGGCTTCACGAGCCCCCTTCAGGGACCCTGTTCCTGGACGGCGAGGACGTGACGGGCCTCGATCCAGGGAGCCTCCGCCGAACGATCGCCTACGTTCCCCAGGAGCCCTTTCTGTTCAGCGACACCATCGCCGAGAACCTCCGCCTGGCCAAGGAGGACGCGACCCGCGAAGAAATGGAGGAGGCCTGCCGCCTCTCCGGGCTCCACGAGGAGGTGGCGGCCTTTCCCGACGGGTACGACACGCTGCTGGGAGAGCGGGGCATCACCCTCTCGGGGGGCCAGAAACAGAGGCTCTGCCTCGCGAGAGCCCTTCTGAAACCCTCGAGCGTCCTGGTCCTGGACGACACCCTCTCGGCGGTGGACGCCGAAACGGAGCGGCGCATCCTGGCCAACATGGCGGAGGCGGTCCGCGACCGAACGCTCGTCGTGGTGAGCCACCGCATGAGCGCCGTGCGCGACCTGGATCGAATCCTCGTTCTGCGGGAGGGCCGGGTCGTCCAGGAGGGTCGGCACGTGGACCTCATGGCCCGGGAGGGGTATTACCGGGACATGGTGGCACTTCAGGAACTGGAGCGGGAATGAGGCGGCCCGGAGGTTCGGAGGAAGATCCATGGCGGTGAGGCGCGAGGAGGAGAAGCTCGGAACCTTCACCCTCCTCCGTCACGGGGCCCGGATCATGGGGTACGTGCGGGGCCGGGCCTGGCTTCTCTGGGTCTGCATGGCCGTCTCGGTGGTCCAGGCCGGCGTCGAGCTGTCGCTGCCGCTGCTCGTCCGGAAGGGCTTGGATGCATACATCCTCCCGCCCTATTCGGCTGTGCGCAACGCCGATGAGGTCCTCCTCGGCCGCCTGGAGAGCGAGTCCGAAGGGGCCGCGGTGGTGACCCGGGACGGGGCATTCGTCCGGTCGGCGGACCTTCCGCGCGCCCTCTCGGAGGAGCTCAAGGCCCGAGGCCTCCTCACCTCCGAGCGGTATCACCGGCTTCCCTCGGGGGAATTCGTCTCGGAGGCCGAACTCGGCGGCCTGGACCCCCAATCCAGGCGGGCGGTCCTTCAAGAACAGCGTGGAGGACTCCTGGTCCTCGCGGCGCTGTACGTGGGGCTCCTGGTCGCCAACTTCCTGCTCGGCTACGGGGTGACGTATGGCCTGAACGACTTGGGACAGAGGGCCGTGGCGAGAATGCGGCGGGAGCTCTTCTCCCACCTGCACCGCCTTCCCATCAGGTTCTTCGACGAGAACCCCGTGGGACGCCTGGTCACCCGGCTCACGAACGATACGGCGGCTCTTTCGGAGTTGTTCACTTCCGTGGTGGCGACGGCGGTGAGCGACGTGGCCCTCTTCGCGGGCATTCTCGTCGTCCTCTTCTCCCTGGACGCCGGCCTGGCGGCCCGCCTCCTTCTCCTGGCGCCCCCCCTCTTCCTCCTGGCGCTGTGGTTCAAGTCGAGGTCGCAGAGGATCTACCGCGAGCTGAGGGTTCAGCTGGCGCGCCTGAACACCTTCCTCCAGGAGGCGGTCCAGGGCGTATCCGTGCTCAAGGCGTTCACGGCCGAGGCGCGAGCCTCGAAGCGTTTTCACGACCTCGGCGCGGAGAACTTCAGAACCCAGATGCGCCTCATTTACGTCTTCGCGGTCTTCCGCCCGCTCATCGACGCCTTCGCCACGGCGGCGGTGGCCCTCGTCGTCGGGTACGGGGGGCTTCAGGCGCTCGGAGGAGGGGCGAGCATCGGGACCCTCGTGGCCTTCCTGATCTACCTGAAGATGCTCTTCATGCCCCTGCAGGATCTGGCGGAGAAGTTCAACATCGTGCAGAGCAGCGTGGTGGCCAGCGAGCGGCTCTTCCGGATCCTGGACACGCCCGAGGAAGATCCGGGCGGGGGACTGGCTCCCGAAGAGGGCGGAGGAGCGATCGCCTTCGAAAACGTCTCCTTCGCCTACGAAGAGGGGCAGACGGTTCTGAAAAACGTGTCCTTTGAAGTGCCGGGAGGTACCACCGTGGCGCTGGTGGGGCCGACGGGATCGGGAAAGACGACCCTCACCTCCCTACTCCTGCGCTTCTACCCTCTGGCCAAGGGAGACGGCAGGATCCTGGTGGACGGCCATCCCGTGGAGTCGTGGGACGTCCACGCCCTCCGCCGGCGGTTCGCATTCGTCCAGCAGGATCTTTTCCTCTTCGCCGGCAGTCTGAGGGAAAACGTGACCCTGAGGGAGGAAGTGACGGAGGATCGCCTCAAGGCGGCCCTGGGCGCGAGCCGGATGAGCGCCGTCATCGAGCGACTCGCGGGGGGATTGGACTTCCCGGTCAATGAACGGGGGACGGTCCTGTCCCAGGGAGAGCGCCAGCTCGTCTCCTTCTGCCGGGCCCTCGTGGCCGAGCCCCGCATCCTGGTCCTGGACGAGGCCACGGCCAGCGTGGACTCGAAAACGGAGTCCCTCATTCAGGAGGCCCTCAAAGAACTCCTGAAGGGCCGGACGGCTCTCGTCGTCGCCCATCGTCTTTCCACGATCCAGGACGCGGATCAGATCCTGGTTCTCCACAAGGGCCGGATCGTGGAGCGGGGAACCCACGCGGAACTGCTCGCGCGCGGAGGACTCTACGCCCATCTCTACCATACCCAGTTCGCCTCCCCGCTCGGGGAGGGCGCGGCGGGATGACCCTGCGGGCCGGCGCCCAGCGGGCCTTGGACCCCACCCGCGAAAAATGGTGTACAATAAGTTGCGACGGCCCCCCGTGGGGCGCCGCAGGAGGAGACCGTGGAGCGCGTGATTCGAACCTTGACCGTCCCCGTGGCGGGCCCCCTCTTCGAGCGTTGGGCCCTCTCCCTCTTCTTCCTCTTGGCCACGTTCCTCGGTGCCTACGTGGCTGTCCCCCTGCCGTTCACGCCGGTCCCGCTGACCCTCCAGACCTTCTTCGTGCTCCTCTCCGGCGTCCTGCTCGGCCGGGGTTGGTCCGTCGGAACCCAGGGCGCCTATTTGGGGCTGGGGGGCGCCGGGATGGCGGCCTTCGCGGGCGCCGCGGCCGGCTCCGCGCACCTCTTCGGGCCCACGGCGGGATACCTTTGGGCCTTTCCGCTCGCCGCGGCCTTGGCGGGAACCCTCTGGAGGCGCTCGGAGGGGGCCGCGGCCCGATGGCTCTCCCTGGCGCTGGCCGACGCGGTGATCCTCGGGGCGGGCGCCCTCTGGCTGGGGCTGTTCTTGGGCTTGTCGCCGTGGAAAGCATTCTGGATGGGAGTGGCGCCCTTCCTTCCCGGGGAAGCCCTCAAAGTGGCGGCGGTCTTCGCCGTGGGGACATACCGCCGGAGGATCTGACTCCGCCATCCCTTCGAGCCTTGGGCGCGGCGTTCCCCGCGCCCGCCGGCTCCCTCATCGCTTCAATTGACAAACCGACGGGCAAGTCGTACCTTCTGATTAGAATTCGAACGGCGGTCCACGAGCCGAATGGAGACCGGACCATGACGGAAAAGTCGTATCGCATCCACATCCGGCACGGCGAGTTCGAGCTGGACATCGAAGGGGATCAGGCCTTCGTCGAATCCTACCTGGAGGCGTTTCTGTCGGAGGGTGACATCGAGCCCCCGCCTCCCCCGAAAGCCCGGTCCGCTGGGCGGAGTCTCTCCGGAGCGAAGACGCGCCGTTCGCCGAAGAAGGACGGGCCCAGGAAGGGCAAGTACGAGGTTCCGGAGATTGACAAGAAGGCCCTTTCCACGTTCATGGGAAGAACAAAGCCCAACAGCAACAAGGCCCGCTACCTCGCCTACCTCCAATTCTGGAAGGGCCAGGGTCTGAACGAGGTCGCCGACGCCCACATCCATGCCTGTTTTCTGGCCCAGGGCTTGCCGGTCCCGCCCACGGGCCGCCAGCATTTTCGCTCGCTGCAGGAGGAGGGGCTGGTGGCCCCCGGTTCCCGTCGGGGGCTGTGGGCCTTGACGGAGGAGGGGGAACGGGCGTCCGTTCCGACGGGCCGGGTCCGGACCGGTCGAAGGCCGAATCGTCCCGCCGGCAAATCGGCGAAGGCGAAAAGCCCAAAGCCCGCGCGGCGCAAGGCCCGGCGGTCCAAGCCGTCGGGTTCGCCGGGCAAGCCGGCGAAGGCCCCCGTCCGGCGCAAGGGCGGGAAGCCGCCCGCGAAGCCCGCCGAAGTCCAAGAGGCCGAATAGGCGCTCCGGGCGGGGCGGAAGAGAGGCCGAAGGCCTGTTGTTTGGTAAGATAAGGGGCGGTCCTCTCGGGGGCCGCTCCTGTTTGCGTTTCGGAGGATGCATGGCCTCTCGATTCCAGGGCGTGGATTACTACGGCGTATCGGAGCTGATGACCCAGGAAGAGCGGATGGTCCGAGACACGGTCCGTTCTTGGGTGGAGGAGCGGGTCTTGCCCGTCATCGCCCGGCATTACCAGGAAGGGACCTTTCCGATGGACCTGGTCCCGGAGATGGCCTCCCTCGGGCTCTTCGGCGCCACCCTTCCGGAGGCGTACGGCGGGGCGGGCCTGAACAGCGTGGCCGGCGGTCTGATCATGCAGGAACTGGAGCGGGGAGACTCGGCGCTGCGCTCCTTTGCCTCCGTCCAGAGTTCGCTTGTCATGTTTCCCATTTACGCGTACGGGACCGAGGAGCAGAAGCGCCGCTACCTTCCCGCGCTGGCGCGTGGAGAGCGGGTGGGCTGCTACGGTCTGACGGAGCCCGACGCGGGGAGCGATCCGGGATCCATGAGAACGCGCGCCCTCCGCCGGGGCGAGGAGTGGGTCCTCAACGGCACCAAGATGTGGATCACCAATGGGACCATCGCCGACGTGGCCGTCGTGTGGGCCAAGACCGAGGACGGCATCCAGGGGTTCCTGGTGGACCGTGGAACGCCTGGGTTCTCGGCGCGGGAGATCAAGGGGAAGCTTTCCCTCCGCGCCTCCGTGACGGCCGAGTTGATCCTGGAAAACGCGGCCGTTCCCGAGGCGAACCGACTCCCCGGGGTGAAGGGCCTCAAGGGACCCCTGTCCTGCCTCACCCAAGCGCGCTACGGCATCTCCTGGGGGGCCGTGGGCGCCGCCATGGCCTGTTATGAGGAGGCCCTGGAGTACGCCGGGTCCCGGATCATGTTCGACGGCCCCATCGCCCGCTTCCAGCTCGTTCAGGACAAGCTCGTCTGGATGTTGAACGAAATCACCAAGGCCCAGCTTCTCGTCTGGCGTCTAGGGCGCATCAAGGACGACGGAAAGATGCGCCACACCCAGGTCAGTCTGGCGAAGATGAACTGCGTCGCCATGGCCAGGGAGTGCGCGCGGATGGCGAGGGATATCGAGGGCGCCAGCGGAATCCTGGACGAGTACTGCGCCATGCGGCACATGCAGAACCTGGAAAGCGTCTATACTTACGAGGGCACGCACGACATCCACAAGCTGGCTGTCGGAGCGGAGATCACGGGATTCGAGGCATTCCGCACCGCCGCCGCCGAGCGGAAGGACTGAGTTCCAAGACAGGGGACTTCCATGAAAGTGAACTCTCTCCTTTTCGCCTCCGCCTGCGCGATCGCGTCCGCCGTCCTGCTGTCCTGTGGAGACTCGGGCACGGAAATGCCCGCCGGCCTCAATCCAGGCCCCCCGATCCGGGGCGCCTTCCGGCTCACGCTGGACGCCACGGCACAGGAGATCCGGGCCTACGCGAGAGAGAACGGCCACGTTCCCCAAGGGGAGGGCGGGCAGGCTCTCCTGGCGGCGGGCATCCGGTCGGCGCCGGTCACGGACCCGTGGGGGAACCCCGTCCGATACAGCGGGGAAGGGATGCGCTTCACCCTCGCGTCCGCCGGCCCGGACCAGCAGTGGGACACGAAGGACGACCTCTCGGTGACGGACGGAGAATGATGAACGAGGCGGAACGCCCCCCGGTTCTTCTCGACGGACGCTCGTTGACCCTGGATGCCCTGGAGGCCGTCGCCCGGGGGGCGCCGGTGTCTCTGTCGCCCCGAGCCCTCGCCGAGGTCGACGGGAGCGAGGCCTTTGTCCGGAAGGCCGTGGACGAGGGGCGGGTCGCGTACGGAATCACCACCGGTTTCGGCCACTTCGCCACCGTCACCATCCCCCGGGACCGAGTGGAGGACCTCCAGAAGAACCTCATCCGGTCCCACGCGGTGGGAGTGGGCGACCCGCTTCCGGACGACGTCGTGCGGGCCATCATGGCCCTGCGCATCAACTGCCTGCTCCGGGGCCGATCGGGGGTCCGGGCCGAGACGCTTCGGGCGCTCGCGTCCATGCTGAACGCGGGCATCGTACCGCTGGTCCCGTGCCAGGGGAGCGTGGGAGCCTCGGGGGACCTTGCTCCGCTAGCGCACGTGGCCCTGGCCCTCATGGGAGAAGGCACGGTCCGCGGGGGCCTCGGAACGGGCCCCGCGTGCGAGATCCTGCCTCGCGCGGGCCTCGCCCCGGTCGTCCTCCAGGCGAAGGAAGGCCTGGCCCTCATCAACGGAACCCAGGGGATGACCGCCCTGCTCGCGCTGGCAGCCGCCCAGGCGCGCAGGCTGGTCAAGGAAGCCGATGTGGCGGGCGCTCTGAGCCTCGAGACGCTGCGGGGCACGCGGAGGGCCTTCGACCCGAGGGTCCACGCGGAGCGGCCCCACCCCGGGCAGGTGGCGAGCGCTCGGAACCTGTGGCGTCTCCTCGAGGACAGCCCCATGCAACGGAGCCACGCGGAGTGCGGAAAAGTGCAGGACGCCTACTCCCTGCGCTGCATGCCGCAGGTCCACGGGGCCGTCAGGGACGCCGTAGGGTACGTGGAGCGCGTTCTTGCCGTCGAGATGAACGCCGCCACGGACAACCCGATGATCTTCGCGGAGGACGGGGAGATCCTCTCCGGGGGGAACTTCCACGGAGCCCCCGCGGCCCTGGCCGCCGACCTGCTCTCCGCCGCCCTGACGGACCTCGCCAGCATCAGCGAGAGGCGGTGCGCGCGGCTCGTGGACGGGAGGTTTTCGGGACTCCCCGACTTCCTCGTCCGCGAGGGGGGCCTGAACTCGGGGTTCATGATGGTCCAGGTCACCGCCGCCGCCCTGGTCTCCGAATGCAAGACGCTGAGCCACCCGGCCAGCGTGGATTCGATCCCCACGTCCGCGGGGCAGGAGGACCACGTCTCCATGGGATTCTGGGCGGCCCGGAAGGTCCTCCTCGTGGCCCGCAACGCGGCGAGGGTTCTGGCCGCGGAGGTCCGCGCCGCCGCCCAGGGGCTCGAGTT
The DNA here is from genome assembly GCA_040752915.1 of Acidobacteriota bacterium. NCBI lineage: Bacteria > Pseudomonadati > Acidobacteriota > Acidobacteriota bacterium. The sequence continues at coordinate 38,550 of JBFMHB010000014.1, read as the reverse complement.
CCTGGCCCCCCTGGAGCCGGCCCGGCCCCTCCTGCCGGTCTTGGCGTCGATTCGGGGCGCATTCCCTCCCGTGGAGCAGGACCGCTTCATCCAGCCGGAGCTGGAGGCGCTCGCCGGCTGGCTCGAGGAGGGGCGCCTTTGCGGGCTGGCGGCAATGGGCGGCGTGGTGTTGGAATAGGGACGGCGCAGGCCGAAGAAGGACGGCCCGGAGGACCGGGACGCGGAAGGAGAGGTCATATGGAAGTGAACACGTTCGGCGTGGTGGGCGGCGGGACCATGGGCAACGGGATCGCGCACGTGGCGGCCCAAACGGGCTTCGACGTGCTCCTGTGCGAGGTGGACGAAGCGCTCTGCCAGAAGGCGGTAAGGAGCATCGACAAGAACCTCCAGCGGGGGGTGGACAAGGGGAAAATGAGCGCCGACGAGAAGGCGGCGGTCCTCGCCCGGATTCGCACCACGACGAACCTGGCGGACCTCGCCCCCTGCCAGATCGTGGTGGAGGCGGTGGTCGAGAACTTCGAGGTGAAGCGCACCGTTTTCCAGGCGCTCGACAAGGCGCTGGGTCCCGAGGCCGTTCTGGCCAGCAACACGTCGTCCATCTCCATCACGAAGCTGGCGGCCGTCACGGGAAGGCCGGGCCGGGTCATCGGGATGCACTTCATGAACCCCGTTCCGGTGATGCAGCTCGTGGAGGTGATCCGGGGCATCGCCACGGAGGATTCGGTCCTTGCCGGCGTGATGGACCTGGCGAGGAAGATGGGAAAGGTGCCCGTGGAAGTCAACGACTACCCCGGGTTCGTCAGCAACCGGGTCCTCATGCCCATGATCAACGAGGCCGTGTACTGCCTCATGGAGGGCGTGGGCACTCCCGAGGCCATCGACACGGTCATGAAACTCGGCATGAACCACCCCATGGGCCCCCTCACCCTGGCCGACCTCATCGGCCTGGACACGTGCCTGTTCATCCTGAACGTGCTCCACGAGGGCCTGGGCGACCCCAAGTATCGCCCCTGCCCCCTATTGATCAAGATGGTGGACGCGGGGTTCCTGGGTCGAAAGACGGGCCGCGGCTTCTACAAGTACTAGGGCAAGGGCGGCTGGAAGGACAGGAAGCGGGCATCCAAGAGGAACGGGAAGGAGCCGGGGCGGACCGATGTACTGTCAACGCTGCGGGAAGCGCAACAAGCCGGAGGCGGAGCGGTGCCGGTACTGCAAGGCGCCCCTTCTCGTGGTGCGGCAGGAGCGTTCGGGCGAGGGCGGGGATCTGCAGTCCCTCCTCGGCATCGAAGAATACGTCATCGACAAGATCTCCACGGTGGAGAAGCAGGCGCACCGGTCGTCCGAGGACGTGGACCTTCTCGTGCAGGCCCTCGATTTCCTGGAACGAAACGTCATGGTGACGCGGGCGGGGATCCACGTGCTGGTGAGGATGCTCCGGGAGCGGGGGCTCCTGGCGGCCTCGGAATTCCACGTCCGCTGGCGCCAGAGGACCCTCGACCACCTCGGCGGGATCACCCGCAAGGAGCGGTTCCTGGAGGCCAAGGCCCAGATCCTCTCGGCCTTCGGAGGCAAGAACCGCCGCAAGTTCGAAGAGCGGGTGCTCGCCGCGGAGGATCATCTGTTCAACCTGGAGGCCGCGCCGGGCGCGGCGGCCCTGGAGGAGGCGGCCGCCCTGGATCCGTCCAACGCCCCGCTCCACGCCTTTCTGGGGGAGATGTACCTGGGCCTCAAGGATCTCCAGCGGGCCCGGCGGCACCTGGACCTGGCCCTGGCGGGCCGGGAACCCACCGTCGGCGCTCTGAAGGCGTGGGGGCTCCTGGCCCTCATGGAGGGCCGTAACGCGGAGGCGAGAAAGGTCCTGGGCGGCCTGCAAAAGAAAAGCCGGGAGGATGCGTCGACCCTCAGTCTCCTGGCCCTCGCCGAGGCCCTCTGCGGCGATTGGAAGGCCTGCCGGAGGCGGGCCGAGCAGTCCCTGTCCCTGGAGGAAAGCGCCGCCGCCCTCTTCCTTCTCGCCCTGGTCCACCTTCGCGAGGGCCGAATCGCCGCGGCGGAGGGGCGGCTGGACCAGCTCCTGGCCAGTTCGCCCGAGTCCGTCCCAGCCCTTCGCCTCCGGGCGCGCATCCTACTGGCCCGAGGCTGGTGGACGAAGGGGCGAGAGGCCCTGGAGCGGTTGAAGATGATGGACCCTTCGGCGGACGCCGAGTCGGAGGTGGCCGTTTTCCGGGGCCTTCCCGCCGCGGGACGCAGGGACCGGGCCCTGTCCACGCTGGATGCGGGCGAGGTCCTGGACATGTGGGATCCGGTCACGGAGGAGGCCGACGTCTTCCTCCGGCAGGTGGACTTGTGAAGCCGAAGGGCGGAGAGCCGGCGCGGACCTCCGGATGGAATCCGGGCGGGCCGGCCTCGCCGGAGAAATGAGGGCCAACCGATGAGAGGTGTGCCGTGAGCGCGAAGATCCGCTTTGGTACCGACGGCTGGCGCGCCGTCATCGCAGAGGACTTCACCTTCGCCAACGTCAGGCTATGCGCACAGGCCGTGGCGGACCACCTGTCCGATGCCGCCGAGGACCGGCGGGTGGCCATCGGGTACGACTTCCGTTTCCTCTCGGAGGAGTTCGCCCGAGCCGCCGCGGAGGTCCTGGCCGGAAACGGCGTAACCGTCTACCTGAGCCCGAGGGCCTGCCCCACGCCCCACGTTTCCTATTTCGTTCAGCGCCAGGGCCTTCCCCTGGGAATCGTCATCACCGCGAGCCACAACCCGTACACGTACAACGGCTTCAAACTCAAGGAGCGCTTCGGCGGCAGCGCCCTGCCTCAGACCACGGCGCGGATCGAGTCTCTGCTCGGGAAGACGCCCCCCAAGCGCATGGCCTACCGGGAAGCGAAGAACCTGGGGCGCATCGTGGAGACGCCCCTCGACGAAGGGTACGACTCCCTCATCGAATCGCTCGTGGACATCGAGGCCATCCGCGGAGCCGATCTCCAGGTGGTCGTGGATTCCATGAACGGAGTGGGGGAGCGGCGCCTGGAGCGATGGGCCGCAAGCCCCACGTGCCGGGTCTCGACCCTGCGGTGGGAGCGGGATCCACTTTTCGGGTTGCGCGCTCCCGAGCCAAAGGAGGAATACCTTGACCTCCTCCAGGAGGCCGTCCTCGCCCGGGGCGCCGCCGTGGGGCTGGCCACGGACGGCGACGCGGACCGCTCCGGAGCCGTCCACGGGGACGGCTCGATTTTCACTCCCCTCGAGGTGATCGCCCTCCTGACGCTGTACCTCGCGGAGCACCGGAAACAAAGGGGGCTCGTAGCCGCCACGAACGCCAACACGCTCTACCTACAGCGGATCGCCGAAGCCTTCGGACTTCCCTATGCGAACCGGCCCGTGGGCTTCAAACACATCGCCGAACTCATGCAGCAGCAGGACCTCCTCATCGGGGGCGAGGAGAGCGGCGGCATCACCATCCAGGGATTCCTGCCCGAGCGGGACGGCGTGATGATCAATCTCCTGGTCCTGGAGATGATGGTCAAGCGCGGGAAGACCAGCCTCGAGCTCCTCAAGGATCTCCACGAGAGGTTCGGCGAATTTCACTTCCGAAGGCGGGACTTCCCCGTTTCCCCCGAAAAGGGCCTGCGCCAGGTGACGCGGTTGTCCCAGAGGCCGCCGAAGTCCTTCGCGGGCCGCAAGGTTCTCGAGACAGACACCCTGGACGGGCTCAAGCTGAAGCTTTCGGACGGTTCCTGGATCCTCTTCCGCCAGTCGGGAACGGAGCCCACGCTCCGGGTGTACTGCGAGGTGACGAGCCAGAGCGAGCTCGACGCCTTCATCGAGGCTGGGATGAAGGCCTTGGGAGAGGCCGACCGGTCCTGACCTCGAAACCCTCGGATCGGCGACGTGGCCCTCCGTTCCTTCTCCGCGCCCCGGGGAAGAGAGGATGAGGAGCCCATGAAGAACCGGCTGTGGGGACTGGAGATCCCTCTCGGGGGTTCCTCCGACGAAGAGGCCCTTCGGCGCCTCGCGGCCAGGGGTCTCGGAATCCGCATCGAGGCCCTCTCGGTCCTTCGGGTCGTGCGCAAATCCCTGGACGCACGGAGGGGGCGCCGGGTACCGGCGTGGGTGTTCACCGTCGACCTGGAGATGCGTGACCGCCCCACCCGAATCGCCGGTGGTCTCCGGCTGGGGCCCATCCCCGATCCTCCGACCGCCTCCGCGGCGCCTTCCCGGACCCTGGGAGGGGTCCGGGCCGTCGTTGTGGGAACGGGCCCTTCGGGGCTCTTTGCCGCCGAAGCCTTCGCTCTGCGCGGGGCTTCGGTGACGGTCCTGGAACAGGGTCCGCCCCTGGAGGGCAGGGTCTCCGCGGTGGCCGGATTGTGGCGGGCGGGGGAGCTCCATCCGGATGCGAACGTCCAGTTCGGAGAGGGGGGGGCGGGGACGTTTTCCGACGGCAAGCTCACGACCCGCATCAAGGACCCGCTTTCCCGGGAGGTCCTGCGGCGGTTCGCTCGGGCCGGAGCACCGGAGTCCATTCTGGAGGAGGCCCATCCGCACCTGGGAACCGATGGGGTGAGGCGGGTGGTCCGGTCCATGCGAGGCCAAATCGAAGGACTCGGCGCGTGCTTCCACTTTCGCCGCCCGCTCCTGGACCTCTCCCCACAGGGGCGGGGATGGAGGCTCTCGACCCCCGATGGGCCGTTGGACGCGGACGTCGTGGTTCTCGCCGTGGGTCATTCCTCCCGGGACCTCGCCCGCCGCCTTGTGGCCCTGGGAGTGCCCTTCCGGGCCAAGGGATTCGCCGTGGGGGTCCGGGCGGAGCACCCCCAGAACTGGGTGGATGGTCGCCAGTACGGCAAGTTCGCGGGCCATCCGGACCTCGCGCCAGCGGAGTACTTTCTCACATTTAGCGACGAGGAGACGGGGCGGGGGGTCTACTCCTTCTGCATGTGCCCCGGAGGGCTCGTCGTCAATTCGGCCTCCGAGGAGGGGCACCTGGTCACCAACGGGATGAGCATGTCCCATCGGGCATCCGGCTTCGCCAACGCGGGAATCGTGGTGACCGTGCGACCGGAGGACTTTGGAGCCGATCCCCTCAATGGCCTCTCGTTCCAGGAGGACATGGAGGCTCGCGGGTACGCCCTGGGGGGCGGTGGGTATAAGGCACCCGCCCAGTCGGCGGCCGCTTTCCTTGAAAACCGGACGGATCCGCATCCCTTGCGGACTTCCTTTCGTCCCGGAACGCGGAACGTCAACCTGCGCGGCTTCTTTCCCGATTGGGTGGAGGGGCCTCTGGTGCGCGCCTTGGCGCGCTTCGACAGGACGATGCCGGGCTTCGTGGAACGGGGCGTCCTGCTTGCGCCCGAAACCCGCACCTCCAGCCCCATGCAGGTCCTTCGCAGCGAATCGGGGGAGCCTCCGGGATTCCCTGGCCTCCTCCTCGTGGGCGAGGGGGCGGGCTGGTCCGGCGGGATCGTCTCCTCCGCCGTGGACGCCCTCAGGGTCGTGGAGGCGTGGGCCCGGTCCCGCTGAGCCGATGCTTCGGCTCCTCCCCGTTGGGTTGACCGTCGCGGGCTCCGGGTGAAAGAATGGCGCGCGGATCGGGTTCCCCCCGACTCCGAGGAGGGCGGTCATGGGCGAAAAGCGCGGTGCGGGCGCCCTGGTGGCGGCGATGTTCCTGTGCGCCCTCCTGTTCCCCCTCCTGGCCTGTTCCAAACCCTGCAAGCGGTGTGCGGCATCCGGGAAGGTCCTTCAGACCGTCCCTTGTCCTGAATGCGTGGGGACGGGATCCGTGCGAAGACCCTGTCCCTCCTGCGCAGGAAGGGACCGGACCAAAGGGGACCGGAGATGCCCCTACTGTCAGGGAAAGGGGAGGGTCAAGTGCACATACCAGGAAACCTTCCCCTTCGTCCCCTACGGGGTGTGCAGCGTTCCCGCGGACGGCCTCTCCAAGTACGCGCCGCGTGAGCTGGTGACATGCGTCAACGGGAGACTTCAGGGTCGGGACGCCGCCGTCGACGAGGCCTTTGGGCGGACGAAAAAGAGCCGCCTGTGCCCCCAGTGCCTAGGGACGGCGGAACACGCCTGCACGTTTTGCGAGGGCTCCGGCAAACTGTCGGGCGAAGTGGTCTGCGCGGATTGCGCCGGGTCGGGTGAAGTCCTTCAAACCTGTCCCCGGTGCAAGGGGGCCATGCGCTTGACTCAGGTCGAGCCCTGTCCGGAGTGTGGGGGGAAGGGGAAAAGGGGACCTTTCGATTGATCCTCTTCCCCGGCCGTGTTCAGGGGATTGCCGCCCTGGCGCGCGCCTCTTCCAGCGAATCCTGGATGGAATCCAGCGATCGGCTCAGGTATTCTGCCTGGCTCTGGAGCTGATAGTACTCGCTGCAAATCCTCTCCGCGTTCTGACGATTCCTCAGTTCGGCTTCTCGCGAGTAGGATCCGTCCTGACCGAAGCCTGCCTGGGAGTTGGCCTCAGACCTCGCCTGATTACATTGGATTTCCGCCTCGTCCAGGCGGCTTTGGATGTCCCTCCATTGGGCCGCCACGCGGGCCAGTTCCCGTTCCAGGTATGCCACGCTGGAGTTGGAATAAGGGTTGGAGGCGTAGGGAGGGCAACACGGGTCCGGCGCCGTTGGCTGGGCGTAGCCGGGCGCGGGGGCGCGCGCGAGATTTTCGTCCGTGACGACGAGGGCCGGCTTTGGCGCGGCCTTTTCGGAAGATGGGGGTCGCGTCTGGAACGCCGCGAGGAGTTCGGCTTTCCCCGAGGAACGGGCAAAGTCCTCCGCCGTCCGCCCTTTCCGGTCTTTCAGGCTTCGGTCTGCGCCCTTGGAAAGCAGAAGGACGACCACATCGGGGTGCCCGTTTGCCGTAGCGTAGTGGAGTGGTGTCATGCCGAACACGTCCTGGGCGTCTCGAGGAGCCTGGGCGTTAAGGAGGAGTGCGGCCGCGGCAGCGTGCCCGTTGAACGATGAGGCGTGCAAGGGGGTCATTCCGATGGAGTCGGATGCCTGCGGGTCACAACCCCCCGCGAGCAGAACCTCGATCACGGCGGGCTTTCCCTGAAAGGCTGCATAATGGAGCGGCGTCATGCCCTCCTTGTCCCTTGCCTGCGCGGCACCCGGCTTCGTGAGGAAGGCCCGGATCGTGGGGACATCTCCCGCCCGCACCGCCGCAAAGAGGTCGGAAGGTCCGGCAGCGTCTGAGGTCTGGGCCGACGGCCGCAAAGCCCAGCACAATAGGGACAGGGCCAGGAGGAGGGAGGCCCCTGGCCTTGGCCAGGGTCGGAAACCGGAACGGGAAGCCGAACCGCCTCGCATCAGTAAATCTCCTGCAGGTAACTTGGATTGTGGATTCCCCTTTGACGCAGTTCCTCCAAGTACGGCGTGTAGACCACGACCACCTTGTCCGGAAACAACTTGACAAGGGCCACGTCACCGTCCCAGGTAGCGATCCGGGATCCCCTCAACTGGCAAAGCGGCGGTCCAAGGGTCTCTCTCAAGTACGAGGAGACCTCATCGTACCGATCCTCGGAGAATCCGATGAGCCCCGCCACGAGCCGTCCGCCCCGGGCAACGCCGTAAAACAAGCGGTCCGCTTCGATGGCCCCTAACCGGAGAGGCTCCCCTGGCTTTGCGTACCATGCGATTCCCTCTTGTGGATCCACGTGGAAGACCGCCAAGGCCCCCATTTCGTCTTGGGGTGTTTCCCACCGGAATCCGCGGAAGCCGAGGGGCTCGTTGGGATAGGCCGCCTGGAAATTCTCGAAGGGGGCCCGGAGGCTCACGGAGGCGAGGGGGGCCGGTTCCGGCGGGGGGGGCGGTCCGCAGGAGATGCCCGGGAGGAGAGCCATCAGGAGCGCTCCCGCATGGAACCAGCGAAAGCCTGCGCCTCGGCCGCGGGAGGCGGGGGCTTGGCTTCGGGCCTCGTTCCGGACCGAAAGCGATGCGTCCTTTTCCGTGATGGAAAGCGGCCCCGCCTCCAAGGAGATCCCTCCCCGCCGGATAAGGCCCGACGGATGTTGAAGCCATTCTAGCCTCGGACGTCTCTCGCGGCAAGCCGGGTGCGCGCAGGGGACGCGATTGCCCCGGACCGGGGATGCGGTGGATACTAACTCCTGTTGCCTTCCCCTTCTCCGGAAGGCTCGCGGGCAGGAGCCGCGGGAGGCGGAAGAAAGCTGTCGGACAGGGGGGCGGAATGTGGATCTGGCGGGAGGAAGATCCCGGGCCGAGGGAGGTTGGCGCGGAAGAAGTGCCGCGGCTCATTTCGGAAGGCAGCATACGCAGGGACACGCCCGTCCGAGCCGGGGACGGAGAGGCATGGACTCCTGCGGGGAGTCACCCCCAGCTCAAAGACCGCTTTCCTTTAAAGGGGGGACGGCCTTTCGTTCCGGACAGGGCATCCCCACCGGGGGACCCGTGGAGCCGTGCTCTGGTGCCCTCCCTCCTGCTGTTTCTCTTCGTGTTGGGAACCGCCGCGGCGGCTCACGTCGCCTGGAATCCGGGCTGGCGCAGGCTCCTGTCCTGGGGAGCGGGATCCTTCGCCACGTTGGCCGCCTACGGTCTCTTGGGGCTTTTCTTGGGAAGGTCGAGCCGGTACGACTCGGCCCGGAGAAAAAGGTCCCTCGCCCAGGCCGCGCTCATCTTCGCCCTGCTCCAGGGTTTCTTCTTCCTCTTGGGGGCGCCTTCGCTGCTCCGCTCAGGCAGGGCACGATCCTATCAGATGGCCTTGAAACGCCTGGAGAAATCGGTCGGGGAGGGAAAGGTGGCCCCCCCTTCCTACGCCCGGTGGCGCTACGGGGACTATGCCCCATTTCTGAACTTCCTTCACACAATGGCCTTCGATTACGAAAAGGAGGTGGCGGACTTTCACGCGGAGGAGGCCTCCATCCGTCCCCCCGAGCCCGCCGGCCTGGAAGGTAAACTCCGGCAGGGGTACATCGTGGACATTCGAAAGGCGGTGGGGGACCTCCGGGATTGTTCGGTCCGGCATAGGGCGTACATCCTGTCCCGCCTCGAGCTGTACAGCGCCCGATTGGAGTCCCTTCCGTATCCACCGGAGGTCCAGGGGCCCCTCGTCCGGGAATTCGAGACCTTCCGGGAGACGGTGCAGGATCTGACCGAGTCGTACTTCGAGAACCACATCGCAGCGGCCGCGCACATCGACGACACCATGAGCCTTCTTCAGTACAACCCGGAGGCCTACGTGCTGGATCCCCAGTTCCAGCCTCAGTCCCGGGTGCCCAGGGCTTACGGCGTGCCGGCCATAGACCTCCTTGTATCGGTCAGATTGAAGTTCAGCAATCCCTTCCTGGAGGCCCAATTCGTTGAAAGGGCTGCGGAGGCCGAGAAGTTCGTCAGCCGCGAGGTCTTTCTTCAAAACGCCATGAACCGGTACTACTACGGGGAAGGGCAGCGCTCCATCCGGCGAATGGAGGAAATCGTGGCGCACGGGCTGTCCCGCTGAAGGGTATCGGAAGAGCCGCACGAATCCACCGGTTCAGGAATTTTCGAGGGGCCCCTCGCCTTGGATAGGGATTCTGGAGGCGGTCGTGAACAGATTGGGCCTCGAATCCAGCCCCTATCTTCGACAACACGCGGAGAACCCCGTGGACTGGTACCCATGGGGTGAGGAGGCGCTCCGGAAGGCCCGGGCGGAGGACAAGCCCATCTTCCTGTCCATCGGATACTCCGCCTGCCACTGGTGCCACGTGATGGCCCACGAGTCCTTCGAAAACCCCCGCGTCGCCCGATACCTCAACGACCACTTCGTTTCCATCAAGGTGGACCGGGAGGAGAGACCCGACCTGGACGCCCTCTACATGCGGGCGGTTCAGATCCTCTCCGGACAGGGTGGGTGGCCGCTGACGGCCTTCCTGACGCCAGGCCTTCGACCCTTCTACGGGGGGACGTACTTCCCGCCGGAGCCCGGATGGGGCCGCCCCTCGTTCGGGCAGGTGCTCCGGGGAGTGCTGGAGGCCTTCAAGACCCGGAGGAGCGAAGTGGATGCCTCCGCCGGCTCTGTGGCGGAGGCGGTGGAGAGTTCCTTCAATCCTTCGGAAGAACCGGTCCCGCCTGGGTCTCGGGCCGAGGAAATGGCCCTGGACGCGATCCTGTCCCGCATGGACCCCGAACGGGGCGGATTCGGGGAGGGTCCCAAGTTTCCCCAGCCGCCCCTCCTTTCCTTTCTGTTGGACGCCGCGGCGAGAAGGCGGGAGGCCCTGCCCATCGAGCGCGTGATGACCACCCTCCGCCGGATGGAGGCGGGGGGGATCCGGGACCAGGTGGGCGGGGGCTTCCACCGGTACAGCGTGGACGGCGACTGGCACGTGCCGCACTACGAGAAGATGCTCTACGACAACGCCCAGCTCGCGTCCTTGTATTTCAAGGCCTTCGCCCTCACGGGGGAAACGGGCTTCGCCGCGGTGGCGCAAGAGGTGCTGGCGGACCTGGAGAGGACCTTCTCGGAGCCCGGCGGGGGCTTCATCGCGGCCCTGGACGCGGATTCGGATGGGGAAGAGGGGCGCTACTACCTCTGGACCCGGGACGAGGTGATTCGTGTGGTCGGTCCGGAGGAGGGGCGCCTGGTGGCGGACCTGTTCGGTCTGGGCGAGGGACCCGCCTTGGAGGAGAGAACCCTCCACCGCCGATTGGCCTGGGATCAGGCGTGCGGCTGGACGGGGGAGGCGCCCGCGGCGTTCCGGCGCCGGATCGGCGCTTCGCTGGAGGCCCTCCGAAGGGCCAGGGAGGGCCGGGTTCCTCCGGGCGCCGACACCAAGGTACTCACGGACTGGAACGCCCTGGCCGCGGAGGCCTTTCTGGACGGCTACGCGGCCACCGGGGGCCCCGATCTCCTGGCCCGGGGTCTTCGCCTCCTGGATTCGATCTGGGCCCGGGCTTGGGACGGTGAGCGGCTCCATCACGTGTGGGATGGAGAGCGGGCCAGGGTCCCGGGACTTCTCGCCGATCACGCCTACCTGGCCGCCGCCGAATGGAAGGCCTTCGCGCTCACGGGAACCTCCCGCCGGTTCCGTAGGGTAGAGGCCCTGTTGTCTCGGGTGGAGCGAGACTTTCACCATCCCGAGACCGGCCGAGTCTACGACGTGCCTCTGAAAGGCGGCGACCCCGCCCTCCTGATGCCGGTCCGCGATCCGGACGACGGGGTGCTTCCCTCCGCCGTCTCCGTATACGGAAGGGTGCTCTGGCTCTGGCAACGGCTCACCGGGAGCCGGGAAGCCCGCACGCTTCTGGATGCCTTGGTCGCATCCGAAGGCGGGACCCTTGCCGCCCGGGCCGGGGCCGCGCCCCTTCTGGCCGGCCTTGCCTCCGACCTGGCGTCGGAGCCCGTCGAGGTGGTCGTTTCCGCACCGTCGCTGGATGGGGAAGCGAGGGCGCTCCTGGCTGCGGCCTGGGGCGCCTCCCCTCCGGGGGCCCTCGTCGTCCCCATCGTGGGGGGGGAGTTTTCGCCCGAGGAAGCGGCCTCCCTGGCCCTCTTCACCGGCAGGCAACCCTCTCAGAGCGCCAGGGCCTTTGTCTGCCGGGGAGGGACCTGCCACTTGCCCGTGGAGTCGCCGGAGGAGGTGGCCCGTTTACTCTCGGGGGGCCGGTGAGGTCGAGGGTTCCGCCGGAGCTTCTTCGAGCGGAGGCGGGGGAGGCGGCGGAGGCGAAGGGCCGGGTTGGAAGTGGCCCTCGGCCACCAAAGGGGCCGGCCGGGTCCCGTCCCTTCGAGGAGACGGGTGGGCTTCCAGGCGATACCCGTCGAAACGGCTCCATGCCGAGATCGATCCCTCGAAACCGTCGCGGGTCGGGCAGTCGGCCACATACTTCGGTTCGAGCAGCGCCTTGAGCCTGTGAATACCCGAAACCTCAGGATAGTGGCCCACCTCTTCCCGATGCCTCTCCAGGGCCTCGGCTATCCGGGTCAGGCGGAACCGGCTGACGGCCAGGTTCTGGGCGTACAGCTGGTCTTGCTTCCACGAGAGGAACAGGAAGCCCTCGGCGAAGAAGAGGGCCAGCGCCAGAATGCACAGCCCCAGACCGGCCCAGATCCAGTTCTTTCCCGTATAGCGCTCGGGCCACCGGGTGCATAGGAAGTGACTGACCAGGGCCGTGCAGGCGGCCACCGATGCGGCGACGGGGGCCGCAAGGGGCACCAGGGCCAGCCACCCCAGCCACCAGGTCAGACGGGCGGGATACTTCCAGGGCTCCTTCAGCGGCGGGCGGAACACGGCGCCTCCCCGAGGACCAGTATGAACGACCTGGAGGGGGGTGGGAAACGGGCACTGGAGCCGGGTCGGGAGGGGAGAACGGCGGGGCTCATGGGAACGAGCCCCCGTTCGGGTCCGGGACGACGAGGGCGAGGGAACCGGGATCGGTGCGGATTTCAGCCGGAATACGTCCCACCACGTCCCCATCGGCCTGGATGGGGAATCCATGCGGGGTCGTGATCCGCAGGGCCCGGGTCTCGATGGACCGCACGCCGGGAGACGTCCCGATCCCCCCCAGCATGGCCTGGATCAGAAGAGGGATCAGGCGCGCACCAAGAGGCGGGGCCACGGCCAGCACCCGCATCGTGTCCGAAAAGACGGAAGCCTCAGGGCAAAGGCGGAAGTCGCCCCCGTAGCGGCTCGCCCGCAGGACGAAAACCTGCGAGGCCTCCGCCCTTACCCCCTCCTCCGATTCCAGCAGGAGGCTGGGGACGGCCTCCTCCAGGAGGGCGAGAAGGGCGGCGTGGACGTAGGCCCACCCCCCCGTCTGGGTCTTCATCCGGAGGTCGATCCGATCCACGGCGAGGGCGTCCAGCCCCGCGGAGGCGCAGAAGGTGAAGACGGGACCCGAATTCAGGAGGCCCACGCCCACCCTCCTCGCGGCGCCCCTGGAGGCCACCACCGCCGCCGGGCCGGGGGCCAGCGGGAGGCCCAACTCCCGTGCGAGAACATTGGCCGTTCCCAGGGGAACAATCCCGAGGGGGACGCCGGTGTGGGTCAAGCCCTGGGCCGCCTCCCGCACCGTTCCGTCTCCGCCGCAGACCACGACCCGCTCCGCGCCTTCGGAGGCCGCATGCCTCGCCAGCCCCGTCACCGCCCCCGGGCGATCCGATGCGGCGGTTTCCACGCGGAACCCGGCCAGGGCCAATTCGCGGGCGATGCGGGAGAGCTGGGTCGGGTCGGGCGCGCCCCGGGCCGCCGGATTGTGCAGGAGCCATGCGGTCGGCCGGTTCTTCGCCTTGGAGAGGCGGGCGGGAGCCTCGGTCACGGCGGGCTACCGATTGACCCGGCGGAGCCCGAGAACGCCGGGGATGCGGGCGATTCGCGTCTGGATGGCCGACAGGTGCGACTTGTCACGGATGAGGACGGCGAGGCGGATCACGCCCTCCCCCTTGTCATTGACCGAAGCCTCGAGGTGCCTCAGGGGCGCCTTCGCGTCGGCCACGATCTGGGTGATGGCGGCCACCATGCCGGTCTTGTCCTCGGTCTGGATGGCCAGGTGGACCTCGTGGCCCGCGGCCCCGGTCTCCTTCTCGCTCCAACGGACTTCCATGAAGCGGTCGGGATTGTACTTGAGCCGCGAGACGTTCGGGCAATCCGCCCGGTGGATGACGAGTCCGCGGCCCCGCGAGATGAAGCCGACCACGTCGTCCCCGCGGATGGGCTTGCAGCACCGGGCCAGGGTCGTGAGGAGGTCCGCGGCGCCGCGGACCATCAGGGTGGGCTCTCGCGGGGTCTCGGGCTGTGCGGCCGGGGCCGATGGAGCCGCCGGCTCCGGAGAGGGGGGAACCAGGCGGCGGGCGAACACCCGGGCGGAGATCTTCCCGTAGCCGATCTCCGCGTACAGGGCGTCCAGGTCCGATACGGAGACCTTCTTCAGGGCCTCCTGGAGGAGCCCCGACTCCTGGGACTCCTTGATTCCCACCTTCAGCCGCTTCAGCTCCCGGTCCAGGGCGGCCTTTCCGATTTCGAGGGCGCGGGCCTTTTCCTGGGCGTTGAGCCAGGCCTTGATCTTGGAGAGGGCGCGGCCGGTGACGGCCGCCTTGAGCCAGTCACGAGAGGGTCTTCCCTGAGGGCTCGTCACGATTTCCACGCGGTCGCCGCTCTTCATGGGGGTCTTGAGGGGAACGAGCTTTCCGTTGATCTTGGCCCCCACGCACCGGTGTCCCACCTCCGAATGGATGGCGAAGGCGAAGTCGATGGGCGTCGCTCCCCTCGGGAAGGACAGCACCTCCCCGCGGGGGGTGAACACGTACACTTCCTTGGGGAAGAGGTCCACCCTCAGATCCTGGAGGAAGTCCTTGTCGGTGCCGCCGTCCTGTCGCCATTCGAGGAGCTGCCTCAGCCAGTGGGTCGTGGCGGCCTCGTCCTCCTGGGAAAGCTTTCCCTCCTTGTACTGCCAGTGCGCGGCGATGCCGTTCTCGGCCTCCTCGTGCATCTGGAAGGTCCGGATCTGAATCTCGAACGGCTGGCCGTGGGGTCCCACGACGGACGTGTGGAGAGACCTGTAGTGGTTCTCCTTCGGCAGGGCCACGAAGTCCTTGAACCGACCCGGCACCGGGATCCACTTGCCGTGGATGCCTCCAAGAACCGCGTAGCAGTCCTTCACCGACGGGACGAGGACCCGGAAGGCCATGTAGTCGTAAACCTGCTCCAGGGAGATCTCCTGCCGCCTCAGCTTGAGGAAGATGCTGTAGAGGTGCTTGACCCGGCCGAAGACCTCGCCGCGAACCTTGTTCGCGTCCAGGATGGCCTGGATCTCGGCGGAGGTCTCCTGAATGAAGTCCTGGCTGTAGGACCGCCGGTTCTGGAGGGCCTCCGAGAGGGCAGCGTACTCCTCGGGGTAGGCGTGCCGGAAGGAGAGGTCCTCCAGTTCGGTCTTCATCCGCCCGAGGCCCAGGCGATAGGCGATGGGCGCGTAGATCTGCAAAGTCTCCAGGGCCTTGACCGGTCGCCGGTCGGGCGGAAGGCCGTCGAGGGTCCTCAAATTGTGGAGGCGGTCCGCGAGCTTCACGAGGATCACGCGGATGTCGTCCACCATGGCGAGGATGACCTTGCGGAGGGAGGCCCACTCCCTTTCCTGGCGGCTTGCGAGGGGGACCTGGTCCTCGATTTTCGTCACCCCGTCCACGATGTGGGCCACGTCGCGCCCGAAGCGCTTCTGGATGTCCTCCAGGCTGACCGAGTGGTTGTCCTCCACCACGTCGTGCAGGAGCCCCGCCACGAGGGCCGTGTCGTCGGCTTTCAAGTCCGCCAGGATGTCGGTGACGGCCACCGGATGGACGAGGTAAGGCTCCCCCGTGTATCGCAACTGGCCCTCGTGGGCCAGGGCCGAGAAGAGGTAGGCTTTCTGGAGCAGGCGTTCGTCCGACGAGGGGTTGTAAGTCTTCACCTTCTCGAGGACGCGGTCTATTCGCGGCAACATGGCAGACCATTGTAGCAAAAACCGCGCTCCCGCCCCCGGATCGGCGGTCGCCCGTCCCCCATGGGACGAGCGCCGGGTCAGTTCCCGACGATTGCCCGCTAGGATTCCGTGGGCCGGCCCGCGGTCCCACCCGGGTTGGAGACGCCCCTGCTCATTTGACACCCCCGGGGCTCTTGCCTAGGATGGGGAAGGATGTCGTAGGAGGGGCTCGTGGCGAGGCGCGCTTGGAGCAGTGTGATCCTGGGGGGTGTGGCCTCCACGGCCCTGCTGGCCGTTCTGGCCCGCCTCATCCTGCCAGCCGGCACCTTCGGCGGCCGGTTCTGGGCCTTCATCCTCGTCTCGGGCGCCATGGGAGCCCTCGGGACGGCCGTCCTCCTTTTCCAGCAGAAGTCCTACTCCAAGGAGCACCTGGACGACCTCCTCCGAAGGATCGCGTCGGGGAGCCTGGACGTCGGTCAGGACTCGACCACGCGGGGGGTCCTGGAGGCGTTCCCGGGACTGAAACGGGTCCTCTCCTCCCTCCAGGGAATCATCGGGCACCTCCAGGACACGGGGGCCGGGGTGTCGGAAGCCTCGGGCCGCATCTCGGAGAAGGCCCAGCAGCTCTTCTCGGAAGCGGAGGACCAGGCGAGATCCGTGTCCGGCGTCCGGCACTCCCTCTCCTCCCTCGAAGGGGAGATCGAAAAGGTCGTGGAGAGCGTGGACAGCCTCTCCGGGTTCACGGAGAAAACGTCCAGCGCGATCTTGGAGATGCGGGCCTCCATCGAGGAGGTCCTCGGGGCCACCCACAGCCTCTCGTCGCTCGTGGACGAAATCAGCGCCTCCATCGAGGAGATGTCCCGTTCCATCGACGAAGTGGCCGGCCACGGGGAGAGCCTTTCCTCCTTCGCCATCGAGAACTCCTCGGCCATGGTCGAAATGGACGCCACCATCAGCCAGATCGAAGAGAACATCCGGGATACGGAGGGGATTTCCCGGCAGGTTCTCGATACGGCCCGCTCCGGGGAGGAGGCCGTCAAGCACACGGTGGTGGCCCTCTCGACCATCCACAACGTCATGACCACGAACCAGGAGGCCATGAACTCCCTGGTGGACAGGTCCCGTGACATCGGAAAAATCCTGAAGGTGATCCGGGACATCGCCGACCAGACGAATCTGCTTGCCCTCAACGCCGCCATCATCGCCGCGCAGGCGGGAGAGCACGGGCGCTCCTTCGGAGTGGTGGCGGAGGAGATCCGGGACCTCAGCGAGCGGACGACGGCCTCCACGGGCGAGGTGGCCACCATCATCCAGACCATCCAGCGAGAGGTGGAGGAGGCCAGCCGGGTGGCCCGAGAGGGGATGGTCAAGGTGGACGAGGGGCTCCGGCTGGGACAGAGCGCCGAGGCCACCCTGCAGAAGATCGGAAAGGCCATCGAAGGCGCCGGCACGAGCATCAGCCACATCGCCCGAGCTGCCTCGGAGCAGGCCAAGGGCAGCCGGCAGGTGACGGCGGCCATCGAGGAGATGACCAAGCGCATCGAGCGCATCTCCACGGCCACCCGCGAGCAGGCGCAGACCTCTCGCCACATCAGCAAGCGCTCCGAGGTCATGAAGGACCTGACCCGCAGCGTGGACCGGGCCATGGAGGAGGAAGCCGCCGGGAGCAACACCATCGCCGAGGGCATGGACCAGGTCCGCAGTTCCGTGGAGGCCATCCAAAAGGCCCTGATCCGCATGTCTCAGGCGGGCCAGCAGATCGTGGGCGCCATGGACGCCATCTCGGGATCGGCCGAGCAGAACCTCCACGGAGCCAGGGAGATGTCGGCCACGTCGGCCGCCCTCAAACAGGAGTCCCTCATCCTCGTGGAGGAACTCACGGCCTTTCAATTGCCGAAGGCCCGCCGGGGAGGCGAGCTCCGCCTGGGCGGGGTGGCCTACGAATACCACCTGGACCCGGCCTTCGCCAACAACATCCGGGACCACGAGGTGGTCCACCCCTACTGCGAGGGCCTCGTGCGTCTCGGGCAGGGCACCCAGGTCCTCCCGGGCGTCGCGGAATCGTGGCGTCTGAGCACGGACGGAAAGATCTACACCTTCCGCCTGCGCCACGGCGTGGTCTTCCACAACGGGCGCCCCGTGACTTCCGCCGACGTACTGTACTCCTGGCACCGGGCGGCCTCGCCCAAACTCCTGTCCGAGGGAAAGTCCTTCCTGGGGCCGGTGGAGGGAATCGAGGCCTACGTGGAGGGGAAGGCCAAGACGGTGTCGGGCCTGAGGGCGCCGGACGACCGGACGGTGGAGGTGTGCCTCAAGGAACCCCTGGCCTTCTTCCTGTACTTCCTGGCGTACCCGGAGGCCTCCATCATGCCCCGGGAGGCCTTTGACGAGCAGACCCTCCGCCTGGTCAGACCCCTGGGATGCGGGCCCTTCTCGATCGTCGAGGCTTCACCGGACCGGGTGAGGATGGAGCGCTTCGCAGGGTACTGGGAGAGCGGAGTTCCCTACCTGGACCGGGTGGTCTTCGACTTCTCGTGCCGCGACGAGGACTGCCTGGAGGCGGCGCTCAAACGGGGGCAGGTCCACCTCGTCTCCAACTTCTCCAACGACGCCGTCGAGAAGCTCCTCCAGGATCCCTTCTGGCAGAACCACACCCAGAGCACGGTCCTCCTCAACACGATCTTCGTCAGCATCCGCAACGACCTTCCCCCCTTGGATATCAAGGAGGTCCGGCAGGCCATGAACTACGCGGTGGACCGGGATTCCCTGGTGGGCCAGTACGTTCACGCCCGCTCGACGCCGGCCCGCGGGATCCTGCCCCCCGGCATCCTTGGATACCGCCAGGACCTGAGGGGCTTCCACTACGATCCGGAGCGCGCCAAATGGCTTCTCCAGAAGGCCGGATTCGGAGCGGGGTTGGATCTGAAAGTCCCCGTGGACACGAGCCGCGTAAGGCAGTCCAAGGAGTTCTCCGTCCTCGTCGAGATGCTGAGGGCCGTCAACGTGAGGGTGGATGCGGAGCCGATGAGCCACGAGGCCTTCGAGGCCCTGAGGAAGACCCGCGGAAAGCCCGCCTTGTACGCGACGGGTTGGTACGCGGACTACCCGGATCCCGATTCCTTCATGCACTTCCTCTTCCACTCGAAGGGAGGCGACGTGCTCGAGGTCCACTATCGGAACCCTCAGTTCGACGAGGTCGTGGACCGGGCCCGACGCTCATTGAACCCGGAGGAGCGGGTGGACCTGTACAGGAGGGCGGAGGACATGCTCATCGAGGACGCGCCCTGCATCTTCCTGTACCACACGCGGGGCATCGTGCCCCATCAGCCGGACGTCATGGGCATGAAGCTGTTCCTCACCCCGCCCATGGTCCGGCCGGAGAGAATCTGGCTCAATCAAGAAAGCGGAAATTGACGACCTCGTCCATGTTCACATAGACGTGAAGGTTGTTGCTGTTCGGATTCAAGGGGGTCAGGAAGAAGCCGGTCCTGGGGCGGGATCGAATGGCCGAGACGCCCTCCAGCACCTCCCCGTCCCGGAAGGCGATGCGGACACGGGACCCGGGGACGGGCTGATAGAGGACTTTCCCTGGAAGTCGGTGCGTTTCCCCGGAGTCCGAAGTGAAAGTCCTCACGAAGCAGACCATTTTCACGCTCGAAAGCGGGAGCCGGTGCAGATTCTCTTCCAGGTCCTGCATCAGAATTTCCGATTCGCCGGGCATGAAATTGTCCCCGAACCCGGAGAGGGTGCTGCCGTCCTTGAACCGAACCACCATTTTGTTTTCGAACATCTCACGAGAAGCGTAACGCGTTGGCCCCGTCGGGTGCAAGGGGCCACGGGGGCCTATCTTTCGAAGCGCCCCTTCGGGTATTCTCAGGCGGGAGGGTCCAATGGACCGCGAAGCCCTGGCCGTGGCCGTATCGGAAATCGTCCTCAGGCACCTCCCCCGGGAAGCACCCCGGGGAGCCCTGGAAGGGGTCGTCGCGGACCTGGTCCGCCTTCTCGAATCCCAGCCCCTTCAGGAACGAGAGGGTCCGGGCACCCGCCACGTGGTCTTTACGGCCCTCGGGCGGAACCGCACGGGCATCGTCCACGCGTTCTCGGAGGTCCTGGCGGAGCTTTCGGTGGACATCGTGGACATCAACCAGACCTTGGTCCACGGGAACTTCGCCATGATGATGATCCTGGATCCCTCGGGCGCCTCGGTCTCCTTTGAAGAGTTGAGGGCCTCCCTGAAGCGGCGAGGGGAAGAGGTGGGCGTCCTGGTCTTCGTGCAATACGAGGACATGATGCGCGCCGTGAACCGGGTGTGAATCGGGCCGGGCACGGAGAGGGACTGCGATGACCTACACGAAGCGCGAGATCCTCGAGACTCTCCGGATGACCGAGCTGGAGCACTTCGATGTCCGGACCGTTACGCTTGGAATCAGCCTGCTGGACTGCGCCCATCCCGATCCGAGCGAGGCCGCCCGGCGGGTGTACGAAAAGCTGAGGCGGATCGCCTCCCCCCTTCCCGCCGCGGTCAACGCCACGGCTGACGACCTGGGGATCCGGGTAGCGAACCGGCGGTTGTCCATCTCGCCCGTGTCCCTGATCAGCACCCGGTGCGAGCCGTCGGCCTACCTGGAAATCGCCCGGGCCATCGACCGGGCCGCCTCGGAGATGGGGTTCGACTTCGTGGGCGGGTACTCGGCTCTCGTCCATGCGGGTTTCACGGACGCCGACCGGGCCCTCCTGGCCTCGATCCCCGAGGCCCTCTCCTCCACTTCGCGACTGTGCTCCTCCGTCAACGCCGGTTCCAGCCGGACGGGGCTCAACGTGGACGCCGTTCGGATCGTGGCCCGGCTCCTCAAGGAAACGGCCTACCGGACGAGGGAGTCGGGGAGTATCGGCTGCGCCAAGTTCGTCGTCTTCGCCAACGCCGTGGAGGACAACCCCTTCATGGCGGGGGCCTTCCACGGGGTGGGGCTTCCGGAGATCGTTGTCCACACGGGCGTGAGCGGCCCGGGGGTCGTGTGCGAGGCCATCAAGCGGGCGGGCCCCTGCGACTTGCGGACCCTCGAGGAGGTCATCAAGCGCGCGGCCTTCAAGATCACCCGCGTGGGCGAACTGATCGGCCGCCAGGTGGCGGGCCGCCTGGGCGTCCCCTTCGGGATCGTGGACCTCTCCCTGGCCCCGACGCCCGAACTCGGCGACTCGGTGGGCGAGGTCCTGGAGGCCATGGGCCTGGAGCGCGTGGGGGCGTGCGGGACGACGGCGGCGCTGGCGCTTCTCACGGACGCGGTGAAGAAGGGCGGGGCCATGGCCACATCCGCCGTGGGCGGGCTTTCGGGGGCCTTCATCCCCGTCAGCGAGGATGCCACCATGATCTCCGCGGCCCGCGAGGGGCACCTCTCCCTGGAGAAGCTCGAGGCCATGACGAGCGTGTGCTCCGTGGGCCTCGACATGGTGGCCGTGCCGGGGGACGTGGAGGAAGACGTCCTGGCCGGATTCATCGCCGACGAACTCGCCATCGGAATCGTCAACCACAAGACGACGGCCGTCCGCGTCATTCCCGCCCACGGGAAGCGGGTGGGGGAGACGGTCTCCTTCGGAGGCCTCCTCGGCGACGCCCCCATCCAGGAGATCCGAACGCTCTCCTGCTCCGGATTCGTGGGCCGGGGCGGCGTGATCCCGGCACCCATCACGTCCCTGAGGAACTGATCCATATGAACCTGCGCCCCGACGCAATACCCCGGCCGACCCGCCCCCCGGCCCTTCGGGCCTTGAGGGCCGCGGCGGTCCTCCTCCTTCCGGCCGCGCTGTGGCTCGCTGGACGGGCCCCGGAGGCCTCTTCCTACTTTCCGGAGTTTTACCACCAGTGGTCGCCCAGGCCGGGGGCGTGGAGCTCCTACCACGTAAGGGACGCCCGAGGAGAGGAAGCCGACCTGACTTTCGCCGTGGTCGAGGAAGTCCCCGAAGGTCTCTGGATGGAGATCCGGACCTCCTCCGGCGGAGTGCCCTCGGTGGCGGCTTACCTCCTCAAGGGGGATCCGACGGAGGACGCCAACATCGTCTCGGTGCGCGCGAAGGACGGAGATGGGCCGGCCGTTGAAATCGACCGCGCCGCCCTGGAGCGTCTGAGGCAGCAGGGCGGAGACCGGTTCGGTCGGGAGGCGGCGGCCATCGGACCGACCTTCGGGCGTCTGGAGGCTCTTCCCGAAGAAAAGGTGAAGGTGGGCCGCAAGACCCTCCTGTGCCGCCGTTTGCGCATCGTGGCGGAGGAGGGGAGGTCCGCGGAGGTCTGGCTCTCGGACGAGGTGTCGCCCTTCGGGCTGGTCCGCCTCTCGAGCGGGGAGGAGGAGGTCACGCTCACGGACTTCGGCAAGGGCGCAAAGCCCTCGCTCGCGGGCCCCTTCCTCCGGTTTGAGGTGCCGTGACGGTGGAGGCGTTCCGTGCCGTCCGCGCGCCAGGGAGAATCGAAATGAAGAAGGAAATCGTCTCCACGGACCGTGCCCCCGCCGCCCTGGGCCCGTACTCCCAGGCGATCCGTGCCGGTGGGTTTCTCTTCTGCTCGGGACAGATCGCCCTGAACCCCGCCACGGGACAGGTGGAGGGGGCGGACGTCGCGGCCCAGACGCGTCGGGTCCTCGAAAACCTCCGGGCCGTTCTCGAGGCGGGCGGGTCCTCCCTGGGCGGAGTCGTGAAGACCACGGTGTACCTGAAGCGGATGGAGGACTTCGCCGCCATGAACGCCATGTATGCGGAGTTCTTCGCCGAAGGCGCCCCGGCCCGGGCCACCGTGGAGGTGGCGCGGCTGCCCAAGGACGTACTGGTGGAAATCGAGGCCGTCGCGGCGGTCGCCTAGCGGCCCCCGACCCGAGGGAACGCGGGAGAGGGAGCCCCGGGGCCGCTCGCCTCGGGGCGGCTGGGCTCCCCGCGACCTCTGTGGTTAAATGGACCCATGGAACTTTCCCGCATCCGGAACTTCTGCATCATCGCCCACATCGACCACGGGAAGACCACCCTCTCGGACCGCCTCCTGGAGGCGACCCACGCCGTGTCGGAGAGAGAGATGGTCGAGCAGTTCCTGGACGGAATGGACCTGGAGCGGGAGCGGGGAATCACCATCAAGGCCCACGCCGTGCGCCTGGTCTACTCGGCGAGGGACGGGCGGGAATACTGCCTCAACCTCATCGACACTCCGGGCCACGTGGACTTCAACTACGAGGTGAGCCGGGCCCTGGCGGCCTGCGAGGGCGCCCTGCTCGTGGTGGACGCGAGCCAGGGGGTGGAGGCCCAGACCCTGGCCAACGCCTATCTGGCGGTGGACGGGGGGCTGGAGATCGTGCCCGTCATCAACAAGATCGACCTCCCCTCGGCCCAGCCCGAGAAAGCCATGGAGGAGATCGAGGAAGTGATCGGATTGGACGCCTCCGGAGCCATCCTCGCGTCCGCCAAGGAGAGGCTGGGCATCGTTGATATTCTCGAAGCCGTCGTGGAAAAGCTCCCTCCGCCTCGGGGAGACCGGGAGGCCCCGCTCAAGGCCATGGTCTTCGACTCCTGGTACGACAGCTACCGGGGGGTCGTCATGCTCGTCCGGATCATGGACGGGCGGCTCGCGGTCAAGGAGCCGGTGAAATTCATGGCCACGGGACGGGTGTTCGCGGTGGAGGCCCTGGGCGTGTTCACGCCGAAGCCCGTTCCGGTGACGGTCCTGGAGGCGGGGGAAGTGGGGTTCGTCATCGCGGGCATCAAGGACGTGCGCGAAGTGTCCATCGGGGACACTCTCACCAATCCCCTGCGGCCCGCCGAGGCGCCCTTCGGCGGATTCCGACAGGTGAAGCCCATGGTCTTCGCCGGGCTCTACCCGGTGGATCCGGCGGCCTACCCGGACCTGCGCGAGGCCCTGGACAAGCTGCGTCTCAACGACTCCTCCTTCTTCTTCGAGCCGGAGACAAGCGACGCCCTCGGATTCGGCTTCCGGTGCGGCTTCCTGGGCTTCCTCCACATGGAGATCATCCAGGAACGACTGGAGCGGGAATTCGACCTCGACCTGATCACCACCGCGCCCAACGTGCGGTATCAGGTGCTCAAGGTCACGGGGGAGACGGTGGATGTGGAAAACCCCGCGAGCCTCCCGCCGCCCCAGGACGTGGAGTCCATCCGAGAGCCCTACGCCCTCGTCACCGTGCTCACCCGTGGCGAATACGTGGGAAACCTCCTGAAGCTCATGGAGGAGCGCCGGGGCACCCAGAAGGGGTTTCAGTACGCCTCGAAGGACACCATCGTGCTGAAGTACGAACTGCCCCTGAGCGAGATCATCGTGGACTTCCACGACCGCCTCAAGTCGCTCTCGCGCGGGTACGCCTCCATGGACTACCAGATCGAGGAGTACCGCCCGGGAGACCTCGTGAAGCTGGACATCCTCGTGAACGGGAAGGCTGTGGACGCGCTCTCCTTCATCGTCCACCGCTCCCAGGCCGAGGCGCGCGGCCGGGCCATGGCCCAACGGCTGAAGGAGGCCATCCCGAGGCAGCTCTTCGAAGTCGTCATCCAGGCGGCCCTGGGAAGCCGGATCATCTGCCGGACGGTCGTGAAAGCCCTCCGAAAGGACGTGCTGGCCAAGTGCTACGGGGGGGACATCACGCGGAAGCGGAAGCTATTGGAAAAGCAGAAGGAAGGCAAGCGCCGGATGAAGTCCGTGGGAGACGTCCAGCTTCCTCAGGAGGCCTTCCTGTCGGTGCTGAGGATCCAGGGCGAACAGGAGTGATCTCGGGCCGTCCGGCGGGGGGCCGCGGCGGATCTCGCCTGAGGGATGCACGCAAAGGGGGGCGGCCGAAGCCGCCCCCCCGGCGTTCTCAACGGACCCGGTCCTTACCACTTGTAGCCGAAGCCGATCCCGAAGATCCAGGGATTGACGTCCACGCCGATGGTGTCCAGCGTG
Organism: Acidobacteriota bacterium; assembly: GCA_040752915.1. Classification (NCBI taxonomy): domain Bacteria; kingdom Pseudomonadati; phylum Acidobacteriota; species Acidobacteriota bacterium. The sequence continues at coordinate 14,253 of JBFMHB010000014.1, read as the reverse complement.
ACCGCACCCGCCTTGATGGAGGCTTCCGTGTCGATCCAGGCGTACTTGACGTCCATGTTGAAGACCCAGTGGTTTCCAAAGTCCACGTCGAAACCCATCTGGGCGGCGAGCCCGAGGGAATTGTCGAAGTCCACGCCCGTCACGCCGAGGGCCCTCAGGTCGCTCGCCAGGCTGAAGCCGTGAAAGCGGGTGTAGTTGAGGCCGAGGCCCAGATAGGGGTCAAACTGACTCTGGGTGGTGAAGAAGTAGTTGCAGACCAGCGTGGGCGGGAGCACCTTCACGCTCCCCACGTTGGCCCCTCCGATCAGGCCGCCGGTGGTGGACAGGTCATGTTTGGCGTCCGCCAGCACGAGCTCGAGCCCCCAGTTCTCGTGCCATTTGTACACGATGTCCAGTTCCGGCACGGTCTTGGAGTCCACCGCCACTTCCGTGCCCGTCCCGATGATCTTGTCGCTGCTGTCGTTGGGGGCGATGTTGATGGCCCTCACCCGAACCATCCATCCCGTGTCCTGGGCCGCCGCCGCGAGGGGAAGGGCCAGGAGCAACAGCGTCGCCACGATCCACACTACACCGTTCTTCCGCATGTGTCCCTCCTTCTGACTTCTGACAATCCCGCTCTATGCCAAGTAACTTAGGCCCAACTTCAAGCCCGGTCAAGCGGAATCGGTCCCTTCGCGAGCAAGCCCTTTCAAGTCAACTGGTTGGCTCGCACCCGTCTCCGGGCTGATGGCGTCCGGCGGGGGGCCGCCCCTTTGACCTTTTCGCTTCCCCTGGGGTAGCCTGGGCTGGAACCGGAGGGAGTTGGAGATGGAACACGCGGCGATCCTGAAGCGGATGGAGCTCTTCCGGGACCTGGACAGCCTCGAACTCATCCAGGTGTCAAAGCTCGTGAAGCACCGAAAAGTGAAGGCGGGGGAGAGGGTGCTTTCGGAAGGGGAGCCCGGACATTCCCTGTACATCGTCAAGGCGGGCCGGTTCCGGGCCTTCACGTACCACGGAGGAGGCGAGCTCGAATTGGGACGCTTCGAGGAGGCCGACGGCTTCGGGGAACTGGCCCTCATCGACCAGGGACCGAGGTCCGCCACCGTGGAAGCCCTTTCCGAGGGAGAACTGCTGGAATTCGACCGCGAGGCCTACGAAACCCTGATGGCCCATAGCGAGGCGCTTCAAATGAAGCTCCTGAAGAACCTGGTCAGGGACCTGGCCCAGAAGCTCCGGCGGACCAACGACCAGCTCGCGAAACTACTGTAAGCACGATCCTGGCGGCTCGGCACGGGGCGGTTCGAGGTTGACGAACGCCCTCTCCCTCGCTAGGGTGGGTGCGGGGTGGGGTGGCCGAGAGGTCGAAGGCATCCGCCTTGAAAGCGGACGGCGGGAAACCGCCCGGGGGTTCGAATCCCTCCCCCACCGCCATGTTGGCTCGGGCCGCAATGTGAAGCGCCGGCCGAGGTTTCTCGGATCTCCGCCGTTGGGGAATGGAGGGAGGCTAGTCCCTCGTTCCCCTTGCCTTCAGGCTTGCCGGCCGAGGAGGTCGTCGATCTGCTCGGCGAGGGCTTCCGCGCGGCGGGTCAAGGAGGCGAGGGCCAGGGCCAGGGATTGCAGTTCGGCGCGGATCGCCCCAAGGTCCTCTTCGGACGCGCCGCCCCGAGAGCCGATGGGAGGCTCGGCGACCGTTGCCTGGGTGGGTTCGGGCCGGGGCACGCCAGAGAGGGGGCTCACCGCGGGTTCGATGGGCTCCATCGCGATGGCCTCCCTCTCGACGGGCGGCAGCAGGGTCTCCGCCGCAGAAGCCTGGGGAGCGGGCGAAGCATCGAGAACGGGCGCCGAAACCGGCCCGGAGGCCTCCAGATCGCCGTCCACGGCTTCCAGGTCGAGGATCTCCAGATCCTCCCCGGAGATCTCGTCCTCGTGCTCCACGGGAACGGTGACGATCTCCCCCGATCCCGAGTCGGAATCTCCGGCCGAGTCCGCCGCGACGGGTTCCTCCGCTCGGGGATCGGCCACTGCGGTGCGCTCGGCGGGAGGCGCGAGGTCCTCCTCCGGTTCCACCGGGGCCGAAGGCTCCGAGGAGGAATGTTTGGCTTCGGGTTTGGGCGCGACGAAGATCTCCGGTGCGGGCCTGGCGGGCATCTGCGATCCGCCCGCGATGCGGAGAGCCTCCTCCTTCCGGTGCAGATCCCGAATGACCTCCTCGATGATCTTCTTGAGGGTCTCGTTCACCCCCTGTCCCGTGGTGGCCACGGACAGGAAGCTGGGAACCCTCCGCCAGTTCAGGTTTTCCTCCAGGTCCTCCGCGGGAGAGAGATCCTGCAGGTCCTGCTTGTTGTACTGGAAGACGAGAGGGATGGTCTCCGGGTCGAGGTTGTTCAACCGGAGATTCTGCTTCAGGTTCTCCACGCTCTCGTGGTTTGCGTCCATCATGGCGGCCTGGCTGTCCGCGACGAAGACGACTCCGTCGCTCCCGCGGAGGACGATCCTCCGCGTCGCGTCGTAGAAGACCTGGCCGGGAACGGTATAAAGCTGGACCCGCACCTTCATTCCCCGGATGGTTCCGAGCTCCATGGGGAGGAAATCAAAGAAGAGCGTGCGGTCGGTCTCGGTGGCGACGGTGAGCAGTTTGCCCCTCCGCTCCGGGTTGGCCGCGGAAAAGATCCGCTCGAGGTTCGTCGTCTTGCCGCAGAGGCCTGGACCGTAGTAGACGATCTTGAGCGTGATCTCCTTGGTCGCCCTATTGATCATGACCATGGTCGCTCTCCTTCTGCAGACCCACGCTCGCCATGCGGCGGTACAGGTGGCGGCGCTCGATTTCCAGTTCCTCGGCCGTTCGGGAGATGTTCCCGCCGTGCCGGACCAGCGCCTTCCGGATGAACTCCCGCTCGAAAGCCTCCCGCGCCTCCTTCAGGGGTCCCGTCCAGGGGAGTTCGTCCCGCCTTGGAGCGGGGCGGTCCGCGAAGAGCGGAAGGTCCGAAGCCGCCACCTCGTTCGAGGATACCATGATGGCCACCCGCTCCATGAGGTTTCGGAGTTCTCGCACGTTCCCGGGCCAGGAGTACTGGGCGAGGGACTGGAGCGCGTCCCGCCCCAGGGTTTTCGGGGGACGGCCGTACTGCCTGCAGAAAAGATCCAGGTAGTGGGCGCAGAGGAGGGGGATGTCCTCCCTCCGGCTGCGGAGAGGGGGGACCTGAACCGGGATCACGGCCAGGCGGTAGTACAGGTCTTCCCGAAAGGTCCCACGGCCGATCTCCGCGCTGAGGTCCTTGTTCGTGGCCGCGATGACCCTCACGTCCACCTGCAGGGCCTCCGTTCCGCCCACGGGCTCGAACACCTGCTCCTGGAGGACGCGGAGGACCTTGGCCTGGGTGGCCAGGCTCATGTCCCCCACCTCGTCCAGAAAGATCGTTCCCCCGTCGGCCATGAGGAACTTACCTTTCTTGTGCTCGATGGCGCCCGTGAAGGACCCCTTCCGGTGGCCGAACAACTCGCTCTCGATGAGTTCGGTGGGGATGGCCGCGCAGTTCACTTCCACGAAAGCCTCGTCCCTTCGGTCGCTGTTGAGGTGGATCAGGCGCGCCACAAGCTCCTTCCCCGTTCCGTTCTCTCCGAAGATCAGGACCCGACCGGTCGTCGGCGCCGCGCGGCGGATCTGCTCCTTGAGGGCGCGGATGGCCGGACTCTCTCCGATGAGGGTCACCTCCCTCTTGATCTGGTCCAGGAGAAGGACGTTCCGCTCCTCGAGCCGGCGCTTCTTCAGGGCGTTGGCCACGGTGATCAGGATGCGGTCCATGGAGAGGGGTTTCTCGATGAAGTCGAAGGCGCCCAGTTTGAGGGCCCTCACCGCCGTCTCGATGTTCCCGTGGCCGGAGATGATGAGGACCTCCGCCTCGCGCCCCGATGCCTTCAGGGCCTCAAGGACCTGCACGCCGTCCATGCCCGGTAGCCAGACGTCCAGGAGGATCAGATCGAAATCCCGCGACTGGCCGAGGGCCAGGCCGGCCTCCCCCGTCTCCGCCTCCTCGACGGAGTAGCCTTCGTCCTCGAGGATCTGCCGCAGGGTGTTCCGAATGCCCTGCTCGTCGTCCACGATCAGAATGCGCCCTCTCGCCATGCCTCGCTCCCGCCGGGCTCCCCGGGCGCGCCCCGCGCCCCGCCGCGCCGGCCCTTACAGGGGAAGGGTCAGGATGAAACCGGCCCCCTGCGAATACGTTTCGTCCACGCGGATCGTTCCTCCGTGTTCCTCCAGGATCCTCGCCACGATGGCGAGGCCCAGGCCCGTGCCCTTCCTCTTGGTGGAAAAGTACGGGGCGAAGAGCTTCGATCTGGCCTCGGGCGGAATGCCCGGACCCGTGTCTCGAAGCGTGAGGACGGCCTGCCCCGATTCCTCCTTCAAGGTCAGCGTGATGGTTCCCGGCCCGTCCATGGCCTGGATGGCGTTCTCGAGGAGGTTCTTGAGCACCCTTCCCATCTGCTCCACGTCCAGACGCACGGGGGGAAAGGATGCGGGAAGGTCCAGGACGAAATCGGCGGCGGATCGGTACGGCGTCAGGGTCCCCTGGATGAGCGCCAGGAGGGAGGCGGGCTTGGGCCGGATTTCCGGCAGTCGGGCGAAGCGCGAGAACTCGTTCACCATGGTCATCATGGTGTGGACCTCGCGTTCGATGGCCGTGCAGCCCTCAAGAACCACGTCCAGCAGGTCCGCGCTCCTTTCCTGGGCCTTCTTTCGGATGCGTTGGGCCGAGAGCCGGATGGGAGTGAGCGGGTTCTTGATCTCGTGCGCCATTCGCTGGGCCGCCTCCTGCCAGGCGGCGATGCGCTGGGCGCGCATGAGGTCGGTGATGTCCTCCAGAATCAGAAGGACGCCCGTGGTGGTCCCGGATGGATCCTGCAGGGGGCTCGCGGAAACGGACAGGATGAATTGCCCGCGCTTGCCCGAGAGGGCGATCTCACGGTTGAGCACGGGCCGGCGGGGAAGAGGGGACAGGAGAGCTTGGATGGGGGGCCACTCGGGCCGGGTGAGCGCGTTTCTTCCGGGTTCGCCGGGGTCCATGCCCAGGATTTCCCGGGCCTTGGTGTTGAGGGTCCGGATCTGCCCTTCCGGATCCGTGGAGATGACGCCGATGTTGAGGGTTTCCAGGAGGGTCTCGATGTACCTGCGGCGGCCCTCGGATGCCTGGGTGGCGGCACGCAGCTCGACATTGCTCCTCTCGAGTTCCACCTTGCCCGCCTCCACTTCGCGGGCCATCCGATTAAAGGACTCCACCACCATCCCGATCTCGTCCTTCGCCTCATAATCGATGCGGTGGGCCAGGTTGCCCTGGGACAGGGCCTGGGTGCCCTCCATCAGGAGCTGGAGCGGAACGCTGATCTCCTTGGAGAGATGGGTCCCGATCCACACCGCCGCGAAGATCACGAGGAGCGTGAGGGCCAGGAAGGAGGAGATCATGGAGGTCCGCAAGGTCTCCTGCCGGCTCCGGATCTGGAGGTAGGCCCGGTTGTTCTCGGAGATGTACTTGGCCTGGGCGTACAGCTGGGAGGGAAGACGACGCCCGACCAGAATCCCGGTCTCCTCGTCCAGGGCCACCCCGCTCGTCACGGTGGGCGAGGGGGCGAGGTCCATCCACCCCACGAGGCCCTCCTTCTGAAAGACCTTGGAAATCTTGTAGGCGTCCGGAGCGGGGAAGTTGGCGGGGGCCTTGGCCAGGATCCTGCCGTCGCGGGCCACGAGGCAGTAGGCGTCCACGTCGCCCGCGGAGAATAGGTGGGCAGCGAGGGCCGGCCGCAGCCCTGCTGGAACCTGCTTCAACTGCCAGGCGAGCGCCTTGGCCTTCCGGTGGCTCTCTTCCCGGGCCAGGTCCAGGGCGCGGTCCACCAGTTCCTGGCTCGCGGTGGTCAGCCCGTGCACCGGCGACCGGAACCACCGGTCCACGGAGGATTGGATGAGCAGGATCCCGCTGATGAACAGGAAAAGCGATGGGAGGAGGCCGAGGAGCACGAAGGCGCCCAGGAGCCGCGTCCGGAAGCGCGCGCCCTCGCGCTGCCTTCTCCATGCCAGGAATCCCTTGACGAGCTCCCGAAAGAGAACGAAGAGGAGCACCGTCATGAGGAGGAGGTTCAAAAGAGCGAGCCCCGTCAGGAGGAACCCGCCGGCGGAGGTGAGGTCGGCGGCATCCTGCTGCTTCAGCAGGGAGTACAGGAACCCGCCCACCAGGGAAAGCCCCAGGAAGGCCACCACCACGGTGAAGGAGCGGGGAGTCAGGCGGAGTCTCATGGCGTGGGAAGGGCCGTGGAGACCCAGGGCGTCTCCACGCTCCAGGGGATGATCCAGAGGACGAAATCGGACAGGACGTGCACGTTGACTCTCAGGAGATATCCGCCCTCGGACGGTTCGAGGTTCGCCACCGACGTGACCGCCAGCCCCTCCACGCGACCCATGTACGCGGCCATCTCCTCCCACGTGGCGAGGACCCTCTGATCAGTGAGGAGGCCGTCCACGCCCGTCTCCACGGAAAACTGGCGGGTGAGGTTGTCGTAACGGACCGTGTGCCGGACGACCTTGCGCCCGACGGTCTTGTTTTTCCAGAGGCTACGGCTCTTCACCACCTCGGCCGTGAAGGTCAAGGTCACGGGCGCCGTGGAGAGGATGGCCTCCCGAAGATCCTTTCGTTCCAAAGCATCGGCCACGCCGAAGGAAACCACCACGGCGTTGTTCTCGAAGGCCCAGCGGAGGTCCTTGACGAGGGGGCCTTCGGCTCGGGTCGGTGGGGCGGAGACCAGCGCGGCGAGGGCGGCGGCGAAGAGGAGGCACCGGGCTCCCGTCCGGCGCCTGCCATTCCGTCCCGACGCGCCCCCTGGTCCGATCCCCATCCTTCCTCCTCCCCCGATCGTCCGGTCCGTCCATCGTGCGTTCAGAGAACGTTGGCCGCGATTTCCGCCAGGTCCGAGCGCTCGCCCCGGCTGAGCGTGATGTGGCCCGCTTCCTTCTGCGCCTTGAAGCGCTCCACCACGTACGTGAGACCGTTCGACGAGGAGTCGATATAGGGGTTGTCGATCTGGTACGGATCTCCGGTCAGGACGATCTTGGTGTGTTCCCCGGCCCGGGTGACGATGGTCTTCACCTCGTGGGGAGTGAGGTTCTGGGCCTCGTCCACGATGAGGAACTGGTTCGGGATGGAGCGGCCCCGGATGTACGTGAGGGCCTCGATCTGCAGGATCCTCTGGTCCACGAGCTCCCGGTAGGCGTCGTGGCCGCGGTTGCTGTAGGACAGGTTCAGGAGGAGTTCCAGGTTGTCGAAGATGGGCTGCATCCAGGGCTTCAGCTTCTCCTCGAGTTCGCCGGGCAGATAGCCGATGTCCCGCCCCATGGGAAAGATGGGGCGGGTCACGAGGAGCCTCTGGTACTGCTGCTGGTCGGCCACCTTGTGGAGGCCGGCGGCCAGGGCGAGGAGGGTCTTGCCCGTTCCCGCCTTGCCCACGAGGGTCACCAGAGGGATCCCGTCGTTCAACAGGAGGTCCAGGGCGAATCGTTGCTCCTTGTTCCTTGGGCTGATGCCCCACAGGGGCTTGATGTCGTCCAGGGGATGGAGCGTCCGGTCTTGAGGATTCTGGCGCGCGAGGGCCGTGTGGTTCGGGTTCTCCTCGTCGAGGAGGAGCGCCATCTCGTTGGGATGGAGGTTCGCTTCGCAGGGGACGGACCGCTTCTGGAAGAGGGAGTCCAGGGTTCGCTTGGGGACCGTGAGGGTCCTCCACCCCGCGTAGAGTTCGTCGATTTGCACCTTGTCGGTCTCGTAATCCTCAGCGGGCAGACCGAACGCGTCCGCCTTGATGCGCAGGTTGGTGTCCTTCGTGACGAGCACCACGTCGCCGGACTTCCTCTGCAGGGCCAGGGCCACGCCGAGGATCAGGTTGTCGGCGCTTCCTTCCCGAATGGTGGGCGGTAGGTTCTCCTTCTCCACCCGCTCGATGGCCACGTGAAGAGTGCCCCCTTCGGGGAGGGGAACCCCCCCGGAGAGGGGGCCCAGCTGCCTCAGGTTGTCCAGTTCCCTGGAGACCTCCCGCGCGCTGCGGCCGATTTCCGTGACGTCCCGCTTGAACCGGTCCACCTCCTCGATGACCCAGATCGGAATGACCACCGTGTTTTCCTGAAAGCGGTAGATGCTGTGCGGGTCGTGGAGGAGCACGTTGGTGTCCAGCACGTAAGTGCGGCTCATACGATCTCCTTCAGGTGCCGCGAGACCTCATCGAGGCTCGCCGGTCGCTCTTCGGGCTTCTTGTTGAGGCAGTTCATGACGAGTCGGTCCAGAGTGGGAGGCAGGCGCGCGAACCGGGACGGCGGCGGAGGCATCTCCTTCAGCTGCTTGAGGAGGATGAGCCCGGATTTGTCGCCCGAAAACGCGTCCTGGCCCGTTAGCAAGAAGTAGGCGAGAAGCCCGAGCGAATACACGTCGGACCTCGGATCCAGGGGAAGTCCCTGGATCTGCTCCGGCGACACGTACTTGGGCGAGCCCACGAAGTGGCCCTCCTGGGTCAGGTCCCCGCTCTCCTCCACGTCGGCGTAAGCGATGCCGAAGTCCAGGACTTTCGGGATGCCCGCCGGCGTGAGAATCACGTTCTGCGGTTTCAGATCCCGGTGGATGACGCCCATCTTGTGCGCCTCCGAGAGGCCAGCCGCCACGCCTCTCAGAATCTCCACCTTCTGACGGAGGTTGGCCCTCCCGTGGGCCCCTTCCTTCACCCACTGGCTCAGGGTCTTCCCGGGGATGTACTCCATCGTGAGGAAGAGGGTCTCGCGCCAGATTCCGAAATCGTACACGCGCACCACGTTCGGATGCGTGATGCGCCGGCTGAGCTTGATCTCCCTCATGAACCTCGATTTGGCCTCTTCGGTCATTTCGGGCCGGCGGCGCAGGGTCTTGAGGGCCACCTCCTCGTTGAGTTCCCGGTCGCGAACGCGGAAGACCTGACCCATGCCGCCCCGGCCCAGTTCCTCCAGGATTTCGTACCGGCCCGCGATGATGGAGCCGACGTGGAGTTCAAGGGCCGAGAGGTCCGTCAGGACCTCCTCGAAGGAGGTGTACGGGCGCGCGGGGACCTCTCCCAGCATTCGCGCCAGCAGGTCCCTCATGGACTCGGGGACGTCGAGTTCGTTCAGGAGAGGAGGGGTGCCCGCCCCTTCTCCGCGCCCGGCCAGAAGCCTCAAGAAGAGTTCCCCTGAAGCCCTGAGGTCCGGCGAAGGGTCGGTCCGAAACTCCGGGTCCGACCCCGCCAGTCCCCCCGTGTCCGAGGGCTGGGGCCGAGGCTGGGGCTCGAAAAGGCCCATGCCATGGATCTTGACGCGACCGTCGTTGTCCATCAGGACCCAGTCGGGACCCAGGCGGTTGTGGGGTAGGCCCCGGCGGTGGCCCTCGGCCAGGGCCTCGAGGATGGGCTGCATTTTCTCCAAGGCGGCGTACTGGGAGGGGCAATATCCCTCTTCGAGCCAGCGGGACAGGGGACGACCCGGAAACATCTCGTAGACCAGGTCGGCTCCCCCCCGGCGAGGTACGGCGTCCCTCAGCCCCAGAAGGCCGGGGTGGCGAAGCGCGAGGAGCCGCTGCAGGTGCTCCGGTTCGATGAGACCCGCGGCGGTGTGGAGCGGGGGCTCCAGGCGGTGGATCAGGACGGGCGTGTGAAGGAGGGAGTCCTCACCCCGGATCCAGGGTCCGGCGTCGTCGCTCCACAGGACTTCCGCCTCCGCGTAGCGGCCCTTCTGCGAATGCGGAGCCGCCGCCCAGTGCTGGAGAGCCTCGAGGCGCTGGCGCGCGTCCTGGAAGCCCATGTTGGCGGCGAGGGCCTTTCGGTAAAACTCGGTGGCGGATTCGGCGTCGCCCTGCGCCTCCAGAACCCTCGCTTGAAGGTAATGGGCCCAGGTCTCCTCCTCCGCGCTGGCGGGGCTCAGCCCCTCCAGACACGCCCCGGCCACGGAGTGCTGGCCGAGGTCCAGGAGGAGTCGCGCCTTGAGAATGGCCAGGCGTCCGCGCTCGGCGGGGTTGTCGGGAAAAGCCTGAATCCGGGCGAGAAAGGCCCGGCGTTCCTCCGCGTCGGGGGCCAGATCCACCGCGCGCTCCCAATGGCCCGCCTCGAAGGCCGACCGAGCGGCGCGGAGGTTGTCCCCCGCCTTGAGGTAGCACTGCTCGGCCATGGCGAAGAGGTGGGCTTCCTCGTAGGACTGGGCCGCGGGAAGGTAGGCCTGAACCCTGTAGAAGAGGTTCCCCGCCATTTCGTGGTCGCCCAGCTCCCTCCTCAGTTCGGCGGCCGCCTCGAGGTGCCCGGATTCTTCGTAAAGGCCCGCGGCCCTGTCCTTCAGGCCGGCTTCGGCGAAGAGCCGCGCGGCCTCTTCCAGGTCTCCTTTGGCGGCGAGCCCCTCCGCCTGGACCACGAGAGGTGTCTTGGCGGCCCGGTCCGTGAGGGCGCTCAGCCGGTCCAGGGCACCCACCCGGCGATAGAGCTCCGCCGCCTTTTCGAACTGCTTGGCAGCTTCGTAACACTGGGCGGCCTGTGGGAGGTTGTTCATCCTCTCGTGAAGCTCCGCGGCGCGGTCGTAGGCCTCGCCCTCCTCCAAGTAGCGGGCCACCTCCGTCAGTTGCTCCCGCTGCTGGAGCTGTTCGGACGGCGTCAATGCTTCGGCCGCGGGGAGCTGCTTGAGAACGCGCTCGAAGAGGAGCAGGGCCCGGCCCACGTTGTCGGACTTGAAGGCCAGCCGCCCCGCCTCCATGTACCGCCCCGCCTGCTCGTACAGCTGGGAGGCCAGGGCCGTGTTCCCTCCCTTGAGGGCCATGGCGGCGGCCTGGACCTTGTTGCCGGCCTCGGCGTAAATCTGCGCCGCGCGGGTGAAGTGGCCGTGCCGGCCGAGCATCAAGGCCGCCGAGTTCGGGTCGCCCGCCCGCAAGAGGTAATCCACGGCTCGCGTGACGCGGCCCAATGCCTCTTCCACTTCGGCGGCGGCGCGGAGGTCCCCCCCCTTGCAGTACATCTTGGAGGCCTTTTCCAGCTCCCCGGCGGATTTGTACAGATCGCCGGCCTGCAGGTAGTTGCCGCGGAAGTACGCCTTCCAGGCCCGCCGTGTGAGCTCGGACACGATGCCTCCAGGGGCCCCGGGCGGGCCGGAAGTGGGGGGACACGCGCCCGGTGACCTGCCTCTAGGCTAACAATCCCGCCGAAGGTGTGTCAAACGGGTCTCAGGGACTTCGCCGCAGGCCAGACCTTTGGCCTGCAGGGCGCCGTTTCCGACGCGGATTTCGTTTCTTCTTGACGACAAGTCTTGAAAAACTTAAACTATTCAGTGAAGAAAGGGGGTCGATCCATGAGGCGCGCTCTTCCGGTGATCGCGATTCTTCTGTTGACGACCGTGGCCTCCGCGGCGTCTTACACCATCCAGCTTCAGGACGGCCGGATCATCAAGGCCGACGACAAGCCCGTCGTGCAGGAAGGCCTGGCCTATTTCTTCAAGAACGGTCTGTACTTGTTTCTTCCGGCGACGGATATCGATTTCGAGAAGTCCGAGCGCGTCAATGCCTTGGCCGCGGCGCCCGTGACGGGCATGAAGCTCGAAATCGACAGCGAGGCGGTTCCCTCAACGGAAGCGTCTCCGGCGAAGGCGCCGGCGGTCTTCATCAACGAGGAGCAATTGGAGATCATCCGCCGGAGGGCGCGCCTGGCGAACGAGGGCGAGCTGGTGGGCGGAGGGTCCGCCGAAGCCCCCGCGCCCGGCGCCATGCCGCCCCCGCAGGCCCCGTCGGGCCAGAATTTGGGCGATCTCCAGAATCGGCTGGGCGGGCTCATCGATCAACGCACTCTCCTCTACCAGCAGCAGAGCGACCTTCAGTCGCAACTCTCCAGCCTTCGGGACAAGTACAATTTCAGCGTCCTGCAGGGCGAGCAGGAGTCCCTCCAGCGGTCCATGGACACGGTCCAGGACCGCCTGGGCCAGGTGCAGTCGCAGATCGCGGACCTGGGGGGGCAGATCGACTCGGTTCAGAGGGAGATCAACGCCACCCCCGTCGTCATCCAGCAGACCGCCGCCCCGGAGGAGGGTCCCGGAACCTGAATCCTCCCGGCACGCGCACCCCTTTCCGGCCTCCCCCTGGGGAGGCCGGACGCTTTTCAAGGCCACCGTCCGGCGGAGCGGACGCTCGGATCGGAAGGGGGACCCTCCTAAGGCATTGACGGTGAAGCGCTTCCTTCGATGCCGCCCCTCCGGCGCTCTGGCATTCTCCTTGCTCGAAGCTCCCTCAGGAGGCGAACGATGAACGCCAGGACATGTCTCGCAGCCACGGTCGTCATCCTGTGCGGTATTCCGCTCTGGGCCCAGGCTCCCGCCGAACGCTACGGCGTCGTGCGGGCCGTCCAGGGAGGCGCCTTTGCCCAGAACCCTTCAGCCGATCGGGACCCCCAGAGCCTTACCGTGAATCTCCCGCTGTTCGAAGGAGACACGGCTTGGACCGAAGCGGCGGGACGCCTGGGAGCGGTCCTTCCGGACGGCAATTCCCTCTGGCTGGACGGGGGGACCCGCGTGGAAATCGACCGGCTCCCCTCGGGGATCGAGGACGTCGGCGGTTCGATCGGTCTCCGGCTGTGGAAGGGAACGGCGCTCGTGGAAATGAGGAACTGGAGTCCCCCCCTGGCCTCCTCCGTCCTCTCCACGCCGTCCGCGGCGGTCTCTCCCCTCCGGGCCTGCGCCGTCATCATCGAGGTGGAAACCGTGGACAGGACCCGGGTCACCTGCCTCGAAGGGGCCTGCACCGTTACGACGGCAGGGGGGGGGATCACGCTGGAGGCGGGCCAGATGACCTATGCGGACTACGGTTACCCGCCTCTGCGCCCGCTGGCGGCCCAGAGGGCCTCCTACGAGCCCCTGCTGGCCTTCAGCAACGACGCCCTTCCGCGCCGCACGCGCGGCGTTTCCCAGCGGTATCTGCCCGACAACCTGAGGACCTACGCGGGCGACTTCGACACGTACGGGACCTGGGTCCACACCCAGGACTACGGGTACGTCTGGAGACCTTCCGTCCTGGAGGCCGAGTGGAGCCCCTACATGACCGGGCGATGGTGGTGGGGGCCCTGGGGGATGACGTGGATCCCGGTCGAAACGTGGGGGTGGGTCCCCTTCCATTACGGCCGTTGGACCTTCGTGGCCGGGATCGGATGGGGATGGATCCCCCTGTCCATTTTCTCTCCGGCCTGGGTAGCGTGGTACTGGGGGGATGACGGATGGCTGGGCTGGTGTCCCCTCGGCTGGGACGGCTACCCCTATTGGTCCCACTGCGGTTGGTACAGCGTTCACGTGGGACATCTGTACGACCCGCACGTCCATCGGGTCATCGTCCACCACCGGACCGCCCCCCCGCCGAGGCCCATTTATCCCAGGGCTCAGGGCGTGGGAGGCGTCTCGCTGCGGGGGTCCGGTCCCCGCGGGAGCGGCGCCGTGATCTCCCCTCTCCACCTCCCGCCGGACCGCGTGCGGGACTTCGACCGGGGCCGAACCTCCTGGAGCGACCTCAAGCGGGACGCGGAGGAGCCTCTGCGCGCTCGGGATTCTCGGCGCGACCCCGATCCCGGGACGGTGGACGGCCGATCCCGTTGGACGTCCTCGCCTCCCGACCCCGTCTCGGACCCCACCGGCGGGGGCCGATCCCGCGTCTCGGACCCGGGCCGGACGCCGCGTGACGGAGCGGGTGGGGCCGTGTCCCCACGCACCCGACAGCCCGTGGGCAACCCCGGGACCGGCGGTGCCGTCACGGGGCCGCCCAGATCGAGGGAGCCCGTGGGGGGTCCCTCCACGGGTGGAGGGCGGGAAACACCCAGCGGATCCCGTTCGTCCCGGTGGACCGAGCCCTCCGGTGTTCCGGACCGCGAAGGGGATGCTGCGCCGTCGTCCCGGGAGAGGGTCCGCGCTCCCGTTTCGCCCCCCCGGGGCTCTTCCGGGAGGGTGGGAACCTCGCGATCCTCCGGGCGGCCCGAATCTTCGCGCGAGTCCGCGTCTCCGAACACGGGGCGCTCCTCCGGCCAGCCCCGTTACATTCCGAGCCGGCCTTCCAGCGGAATGGACCAGCCCTCCCCACCGCCCAAGTCCTCGGGCGGGGGGCGGCGGCGGCGTTGAAGCCATACCTCCCTCTCCTTCTTCCTTTTCGGCGGGACCCAGGTCCCGCCATTTTTTTTGGGTCCAGCCCGACCGCCGGCACCGGCAGGGCTCGGCGGGGGAGGCCGGGAGGGGGAGGGCGG